>JAJZFK010000019.1 GCA_021805405.1 bacterium | reverse complement strand
AAGCGTTCATCCTGAGCCAGGATCAAACTCTCCATCAATAAATTGATAGATTTTAAAAATACCAACGCATCAATATCATTGGCACTTTGTCTTACTTGTTTGTTTTGTAAACCTGACTCACAAGTTAATTGGCACACAAGACAACTAATGTAAATTGCAGAACCCACACAAATTGTCACACGTTCAAATTTTAAATGTTCATCGAGCCGATCTCGGTGGATGGCTCCGGCGCAAGAAGTAGTGTACTCCAGCTTTACTCCGTTGTCAAGGAAGAAATGCCTTTTGTTTTGAAACGGAGGATATGCAGGAGTTCGGGCGACAAAGGTGCCATTACCGCGGGCGACGTCGAAAAGTCCGATTGGTACCAATTTCCTCTATAGGACCGCTCCCTATTGGTTATTCCTTAGCGCCTGGGCGTAAACGTCAACCGTCTCACGCGCTGCACGCTCCCAGGTGAATCGCGCTGCCACTGGCGGCCCCGCTTGCGTTAGCCTCTCTGCTAGCTTATTATCCTGCAACACCTGCTGAATGCTGTCGGCCCAGGCTGAACTGGAGTGTGGTGAAATGAGTATGGCTCCCTCTTGCAGGAGTTCATTCATGGCTGGCGCATCTGCGGAGAGCGTTGGAGCGCCACTCGCCATGGCTTCTAATGGCGGTAGGCCAAAGCCCTCGAATAACGACGGGTAAGCAAATACCGCGCACGCCCTGAAAAGCCGTTCCAGAGCATGATCCGGAACATATCCTGTAAAGATCACCCGGGATGCAGCACTCTCACCGCCGTGGGCAGCAGCCACGCGCCTTAAATCGTCACGCCCCGTAGCCCATCCGGCCTTGCCAGTGAATGCGAGTACCGTCTCATCATCGCCACGGGCGCATAATTCCCCAAACGCTTCTGCGAGGACCGCCAGGTTTTTGCGAGGTTGAAGCACTCCCACAGCCAATATGAACCGTGACGTAATTCCATAATGTTGGCGCGCAAATTCATTGTCGCTCGCCTTCTCCAGATCGTTTCGAGGTGGACGGTAACTGATGTCAATGCCGTTTTCTACGGCGATAACCTTATCTTCCGGCAGGTGGTAGCTCTTAAGAATATCGCGACGTGAGCTGGATGAAACGGTAATCACTGCTGTCGAAAATCGCATAGTGAGTGGTACGGTTAAGTTCATAAGAGTTCGGTGGTAGCGGGGAAACCACTGTGGATAGAGGTGAAAGGATATATCGTGCACAGTTGTGACGACTGGGCAGCGGCAAAGGAAGGGAGGAGGTGCAGTGTACTGCGTGTGCACAAGGTCTGCACCCAGTGCTCGCGCTGCAGCTGGAAGCGCCCTAAACGTCCAGATCCTGTCGTTGGGTGCGGTTACCACCCTAAAGTCGAGATGCTCACGCAGGTGCGCACAATCTTCGCCAGTAGGTTCCCTCGTTACCACTGTAAATGTATAGGCAGGGGCTGCTCTCCGCAAGCCCGCTAGCAGCCCCCGCCAGTAGGTCCTATCGCCAGTAAACGGGCCGCACAGGGCTCTTCCATCTATCACGACATGTGGCATAGATCGACCCGCTAGTCCTCGTCTTCGATATCAATATCTGCAGAGAGTCCAGGCTCTGCAGATGCCGGTACTCCCTGCGTCATCTGTTCGCGAAGGGTGGCTGCCTGCTGAAGAAGCTCCACCTGCATTCCTCCAGGTTTATGAGTAGCGATCCACTGAATCATCGAGGAGAGTACAAGCTCCTTAAGATAGGCAAACGAAAAACCTTCAGTGGCATCCGTAACCGCTGCTAAATGCTCATCGGTAATGTGCATACCAGCTTCCAGCACACTGTTCCAGCTTTCAAGGTACGCCTTTCTTTCTGGTGGTGCGGGCGGTGCAAAGAGGTATTTACGATCGAACCTGCTTGGCCGCTCGGTAATGGCGGGGTCTAGCTTTTCAGGATGGTTAGTGGTAGCGACAACAAGTATTCCACGGTTGTTGGCGAAACCATCAAGCTCGTTGAGCAGGAACGACCGATTGTCATTGTCCACAAGTGAGTCTAAGTCCTCCAGTACCAGAATGCACGGAGTGGTACGCCTGGCTCTTGCAAAAACAGAACGTATGCTCTCTTGCGTAGTACGAAACCGCGAGGATTTGAAACTCTTCACATAAAGGCAGGGTTTCTCCAGCCAGTTTACAAGAGCCTTTATAGTGTGCGTCTTACCGTTACCAGGAGGGCCCACCAGGAGAACACCACGCTTCCACGGCACGCCGTACTTGTCATACAACTCCTGTGAACCGAAAAACGAGGCGAAATCGTTCTGCAATGCCTCTTTCATGCCTTCGGGAAGCACAAGATTCTCAAATGTTGTAGAGCGTATGGACTGGAACATCTGCTCGCTCTTTGCCCAACTTCCATTTTCATAAACTACAATCTCACCGTGCACTTCTGTTTCCCACGCACACACCCGACGGAACAGCGCCTCTGCTACGTCCTCAGTATCGGCCACAATCCAGGCGTGGTAGCTATTTTCACGCGTATGATAGAGCATAACTACCTCGTAGTGAGAGCCCTCCCAGTCAACCTCAAACCAGGCGTCCTCCACAATAAGACGGGTAGGAATCTCTACACCACTCCACACCGCATTACGTTGCGGCATGGGAGTAGCTCGCATAGTACCCACGCACTGCTTCGCCTTCAGGAACTTCTCAAGTTCAAACTCACCCTCATCGGTATGGTAGACGATTTTGTCTGGGAAGAACTCCTGCAAACGTTGGGTAACGTAGTACGAAATTGCGTCGCCGGGCTCATGAAGTGCGCCAGCAAAAAAATACTGCAGGTCACGGTTACTCAAGGTCATCTATGGTTCCATTTTCATTCTAGATATGTTGCATTGCCAGCTTATATGTTGCTACCGTCTTGCGGGCGCTGTCATCGTAGCTATGCCTCGTTGCGTAGTCTCTTGTGCGTCGCTCTAGCGCAATTCGAACTGACTCATCGTTTAGCAGCTCATCTATAGCGGCTGCTAGCTGCATTGCGTTGCCGCTTGGAAAAAGCGTAAGGCAGGATGGCTGATCTTCGGCAATTTCACGGTGCGGCCCAATATCCGAAGCGACCACTGCCCTACCCGCGGCAAAGAATTGCGAGAGGGAGCCGGAGCCGGACGACTGCAGATAGGGCGCAAGTGCCACGTTTGTGGCCGCCAGCGCGGTGGGAACATCCTCTCGTGGTAGGTAACCGGTGATGAGTACGCGGTCCTTTAGCCCTGCTGCATCAATTGCGCCTTCCAGGTTTGCCACATAGGATGTATGGTCATCCGGGTGCTTGCCGCCTGCCAGGAAGAGCACAACGTCCTCTGGTAGGTATTTAAGAGCTTCCAGTGCTACGTGATGCCCCTTTTTTCGGGCCAGGTAACCAAATATCGTAATCACACGGCGATTTGATAGACCGAAGTGTGCGCGGGCCAAAGTGGCATCGGGCAGCAACATGGAAGGCGGTACCCCGTGAACTATGTGGTCAATCTTGGAGGCTTCAACGCCCATTTCAACAAGGCGGTCGAAATCGTCGCGCGTATGGACGATGAGGCGTGCTAGGGTGGGATGGACGAAATTGGCGCGATTAACCACCTCAATTGCACGGTTAACAACGCGTCCTGCATCTACGGGAGGACGAGCAATTTCATGTACGGTCACGACGATTGGCTTACGTGCAGACTCATAAAACGCAGTAACATGGTTCTTGTGAGCCGCGACCCCGCCGAAGAAGAAATACTGGTGCTGCACATGCGTTAAATCTGCGGCGCATCCCAGAGTCTGAGCACCACGTAGGCGGTACTCATGCCGCAGTTTACGGTAGCGTCTAACGGCAGCCCAATGAGTAGAAGTTGTGGAGCCATCTGGTGGCTCAACAATCGATATACGATCGATCTCAGGCTGACGACGAAGCGCTGCCGCTAACAGCCGCGTATAATCCGCTATGCCGCAGGGAGTACTCCACTGAGTAAACATGGCCACGCATATCGCGTCAGCAGGCATTAATGCGCGCCTTCATTGGTATGCGTCATGAATTCCATCGTCTCCTGGTAACTGCGTATGCCGGTTGTAGCACCCAGTGAAGTCACGCAGCATGCACCTACGGCGTTTGCAAAACGTGCACACTCCTTGAGCGGCAGCCCGTTCAACATGGCAGCCAGAAAGCCCGATACCCACGCATCACCGGCACCTAGCGCATCCACGGTATTCACCTCGAACGGAGGTACAACCGTACACGTCCCGCTATCGTCCGTTATCCAGCACCCATGTTCTCCGTGCTTTATAACTACGCAACCGGCCCCCATCTCCCGAAACATGGCTGCAAGCGCAGCTGGATCCTCAATGCCAGGCAACAGCTTTACCGCCTCATGGTAACTGGGTACAAAGTAATCGATAAAGGGCATACATGGCGCAAGTATATCCATCCACCGTCCAGTCGCGTCCCAGGCAGTATCCAGGCATGTGATTACTCCCGCACGTTGGGCTTTCTCTAGCAGAGATGCGATTGGCCGCCCATCCAGCCGCGGCACCAGAAACGCGCCAGCCATGAGTAATACCCTGCAGTCCAGTGCGCTGCGCTCGTCGATATCATCCAGCGTAAGTTCAGCATTGGCACCCAGGCAGTGCAGGAAGGTGCGCTCACCGTCACCGTGTACCATTACCATCGTAGCAGAGGTAGGCGCGTTGGGATCCTGCGCTATTCCCGTGACGTCGGCGCCCCCCGCTGCGAGGGCAGATCGCAGGTAATGCCCAAAGCCATCTGTTCCTACCTTGCCAATAATGGCGGACCGCAGACCGAGCCTGGCAAGACCCACACCTGTATTGGCGGCACACCCTCCAGAGTGCAGTTCAATACGGTCTAGCAGCGCCAGAGTACCACGAGGCGGCATTGCATCCACGGGAGTACCCACCACGTCGGCGACAAGGCCACCTATGCACGTTACGTCCACCATGGCTATCTATCTCCATCCTGCCTAAAATTTACGCGAAATTTCTCGTCTTCAACGGCTTCTGCCGGGTCTGGCGGCGGTGGCAGTACGGTAAACCTCACGAGTAGTGCCGTTACCGCCTGATCGTTGACCATTGCCAGCATTCCAACGGTAAACAGAGGTACCGTCACTACAGTGATAACGGAGAGCAACAATATGGCAACATTGGCGACTAACAACCCAAATGCCGCAGCGGGTGCGCCGATCATGAGGAAAAAGGAGCGCCTTATTACAGCGAGCGTGCCCCGTCTTGCACGCTTCTCCTGCTCATCAAAAACACCGCGCTCCTGCATTACCAGGAGCGGCAACTGCAAGGGTGTGAGGACTGCCCACATAAGGTTACAATAAATACACACAATTGTAGCCAACACGGCAACTACAGAATGTTGACTAACGTAAAACCATAACGCAACAGCCCCCACAAACCAAATCACAGCCTGTATGAGGCCAAGGACCGCGGCTGGTGCAAAGAGCTCAAGCGCTCCGCTCCAGAGATCTAACCAGCCAGTCTCCCTGTTCATGCCAATGTTCCAGGCAATAGTTTGGGCACCGGCCAACAACGGCGTAAATCCCACTGTGAGCATAACGACGCACAGAGATGCCTTGATCACCGGATTTATAGGCAAAAACTGCCACGCCAGTAACGGTACCGACAGAAGACAAAAGAGCGTAAAGCCCACGATCATCCATAAACCAATGTGATCCCAGCCCAGCCGAACTGCCATTCTGAATGCTCGCCCGGGCCGTAATGGCCGTAGTTCAGTTTTCCGTTCTTCGTTCGGTATCGTCATAACCTCTTAATTCTATAAAAGAATGAAAATTCCTTGTACGGGCTGGCCTTTGCTCCTGGCGGGCAAAATGAAATACAAGGCTGCATGGTGGAGACCACCAGAAAGTCAATAGGTACAATCCGCCCGGCTCCCCCACCTCGCCTACGGTAACATACTACGATTGTACCAATGACAGACCGTGCTTAGCCGCGCGCTTTGCTCTGTTTGTATTACCAGTTATATAGCCGATACGGCTATATAAAAACGGCATCTTAACCATTATACGGCAGCCCCCGTTGCTCGAGAACAGAATGTAACACTCGGCCACCAGGAATACAGGTCAGTAACCGTTCATGAAATTTGGCGTAAGGCAAACGAAGTTCGTTGGTGCTACCTCAATCCCGCGCTTTGCATCTGTTGAGCACGATGGTTATAGACGGGCGAACGCAAACCGTTTTGGTGTAGCAAATCGCGCACACCGCTTAGCAAGTGCATAGTAGCCGGGAGTTATCAATTCCCTCATCTCTCACTAAGGGATGTCCTGCTGGGTGGTTAGGGCATGTGTAGAGGTGCAGTCAACACGAGGGCAACGAGGTTCAACTGCTTGTAGAGGTAGCTCTGTCAAAAAACCGGCGATATCGGTTGTCATATATCCACGCACGCCCGTACAGCACATAAAGTCACACCGTGCTCACTACATCATGCACCCTGAGACCGCAACGAAGCGTAAGCCGCGCATATCATTGTGTGTGGCCATTTCACCGTCCGCTTCATATCGTGTACCTAATGTCTGCTCGTCGGGTGATGGATTTGGCAAGCCTTGTTTCCCACCGCACCTCACCACGCATTAGTGCTTTGCAATCGTTTGAGGATTACGCCTCGCTTGACGACAAGTACCACACACCGCCGAAACTTCGTACATTCCCGGCTTATCAATGCCACCTGGTTTGCAGTAAACCAGGTAGCATTGGGATTATTGCGCAAGAGCAGTTGAACAATGCCAAGCAGTTCTAAATGCCGAAATATCCGTTTTGTTCCATGTCATCAAGAAGCCGCATCTGCGTCGCCTTCCACCCCAGGGCCACTGTGGCTTCATTCACCGCCGTATGATTATCGGCTGCGATGAAGGCTGTTAGCCAGGTAAAGTACGCGCCAGCCTCATCGGGGTCAAAACTGCGTGCAGTCGTTCCCAAGCCATTCGCTATAGTTTCAGCAATGGTGCGCACAGGTATCCCCTCTTCCGCTACCGCAATGAGCGCTGAGCCAGGCGAGGCGCTCTCAAGGCCAAGCCGAAACAAGTGTGCAGCGTCGAGCCGGTGAACAGCGGGCCATCGGTTCATCCCGTCGCCTACGTAAGCGGCATACCCACGTTCGCGAGCCAGGGCAATAAGCATTGGGATAAACCCGTGGTCGCCTTTACCATGCACCGTAGGTGGAAGTCGCACTACGCTGCTACGCACGCCGCGCGCGGCTGCTGCCAACACCATTGCATCGGACCCCGCTCGTAGCGATGCAGGGTTGCTAGCCGAGGATTCCATACCCGCTGGCTCCTGAAGTGATGACGCGAAAAGCATTGTGCCAGAAGCGGCCACGAAGGGCTTGTTGGAGCCTTGCAGTGTTTCGAGCATAACTGAAATGGCCCGCTGGTCAATCCCGGCACTGGCTACGAACTGCGAAAAGTCGTGAATAAACGCTGTATGTATAACACCATCTGCCGCGGCGGCGCCGCTGCGCAGGCTCTCGTGATCCTCAAGGGATCCGCGATGCACTATGGCTCCGGCTTGCACGAGCGAGGCCGCGGACGATTCCGATCGGGCCAGGCCGACTACCTCATGCCCATTAGCAATCAATTCCGAAACAATTGCAGATCCAATAAACCCCGTGGCACCCGTAACAAATACACGCATGGCTTTATACCCCTTAAAACTGTTCGCTGAAGTTGCTACCTAACCAGAACGGAGCGCTTCAATTGAGTGGTGAGTTTGCCCCCTACCGCGTAGCTATTATAAGCCGTTTATCACCGCGATATTTGCCCGATATTAGCTAGTTCTTGCCCATTCCTCCACACACCGTCCTGGCAAATTATGTAACTTCCAACCGCGGCGGACTTTCTGCCTGCAACCTTATGCAGTCCACGCATTAAAACGAACCCTGTCGTAGGAATCGTTAGTACCGCTGGATTTCACTGCTTTGCATCAAACGAGTAACGTCTCGCTTGGGCGGGCGTCCAAAATACCGGCTGTAATCCCGGCTAAACTGCGACTCGCTGGAGTAACCCACGTGCCTTGCCGTTGTAGCAGCATCTAGCTGACTACCAAGCATCAGGCGTCGCGCCTCCTGTAGCCTTAGCGCTTTTTGGTACTGTAATGGGGTGACCGACGTGACCGACTTGAAATGCTCGTGAAACGACGAGACGCTCATATGGACTAACCCGGCAAGATCCTCAACTTTCATTTGGTTAGCAAAGTTTGACCGTAGCCAGGTAACGGCGCGGGCAACCCTGTTCACAACTGAGTCTGCAAATCCCATTCCTGCTATCATAGCGCCAATAGGGCTGCGAATAAGCCTAATCAGGATCTCTTCCATCGCTAGTGGTGCAAGCAATATCTCATCGCGATGGAAAGCCAGACAATCTACCAGGCGGTTTACGGCATTTACTATGCCGTAATCGGCGCAGGACGTATACGCCGGCTCATAACGACCGCCCATTGGCAAACCCTGTGGATACACCTTTAGAGCTGCCTCTGCTATGCGCGGGGCGTCTAGATCCAGGCGCACTACAAGGAGTGGCTGCGACGAACTGGCACTCACCGTTTTAAGCAATAATGGCAGAGCAACAGGCAAAATAAACATACTGGTTGAGTCAATGCGGAAGGTGGTGGTACCAACGGTAACCGCCTTTGCCCCCTGCGCCACCAACCCCAGGGAGGGCTGGTAGAAAGTCCTTACCTGCTCACCTTCTACGCACGAAAACCTGCCAAAATGCAGTCCACTAATTCGGCTGGTTGCAACCCCCTCGCGAGGTGTGTGTAAGCGAATAAGGCTTGCCAGCCGGTTCATCTCATTGGTCAACGTCCCCGCTGCCGCAGACGGGATGGTTCCATCGACAGCGTTATTGGTGCTCAGCATTGTCACGAATGAACCTCCTAAAATAACAACCATAACCGGTGATAACCCACCGCCTGATCGAGCAGATCAATTCCAGCGTGCTACTATATCAGCACACGTAGTTACCAGTTTCTGGCAACATGAAACTGGAAATCCTCCCAACGGTGTCCCGTGCGAAATAGAGGTAGCATTGATTACATTATAGGGACATTATGCATTTAACAAATGGGTGACACGGCATGCATGCGTGTACTTGCCATTGGTGTTCATACGATTATGTGGATAAGTATTGATGCTTTGTTGCGAATTACTACACTAACATCACCTGGCACACCGGGAGATGTTAGTGCTTATGCTCATAAAGGCATGCACTATCCACGGCCTAGCTACCTTGCGGTCATCTGCTTACGGGCAAATAATTGGAACTTCCACGCAGGAATTGGGTTGTTGATCGAAGAATATTTAAAGATAT
>JAJZFK010000405.1:8784-9376 GCA_021805405.1 bacterium | reverse complement strand
GCAATTGAGTCTGGAGACTGGCTCTACCAAGAACCGTCTCCAGACCAGCGAGATTTTCCTGAAGGAGCCTTTGGTCCTCTGGTGCCAAGGGTAGCGCCATGTCCACTCTTGCCTGCCGTGCTGCGCCATACAGGCGGGCGGCTGTTTCACAGTTTCCGCAGGCCAGCTCTTGGTCCGCACGAACCTCTAGCGCGAGGAGCAAAGAGAGCCAATCGCCGTTATTGCGACTCTCACGAAAGCAATCTGCAAAATGTGATCGCACACCTGTAGCGTTTCCTTGCTGCCACTCCAACATACCGAGGATTCGGTGGCAGTTAACCATACCTTGCACATGCCTTATCATGTGAAATAACGCAATACATCTGCGGTAGTAATGCTTGGCTTCATCAATACATTCGCGTTGATCCAGGATAGTGCCCAGCTCCATTGAGGCAATTGCCTGACCGCGCAGGTCACCGCACTCCTCCAACACCTTCAGTTGCGCCCTTAACTCCGTTGTAGTATCCATCTCACGCCCACGACTGTAGCGAATGCGCATAAGACTAATTGTGGCGTAAGCTAGCATGCGTTTGTACGCTCGACCAACCATCAT
>JAJZFK010000405.1:0-8774 GCA_021805405.1 bacterium | reverse complement strand
CACGCACGCACCAGGTAACTTTCGGCGGTTTCCAGATTGCCGTTTCGTGACATGCACCCACCCAGACCAACTAGTGCATTGCACTGCACAATTTGGTCATTAATCCTCTCGCCAAGAGCCAGGCACTCATATTGCAGATCCATACTGGTGGTATAGTCACATACGCTATCGTACAGTACACCTCCTAGAAACAGTGCATCTCCCCGCTGAGGGCTGTCGTCCTGGCATGCGGGGTGCTTCAGCACATTTTCACAGAGCTGTACACCCTCGCGATAAAATCCTCTGATGTTTAGCCACCGTGCTAGAACACGGAAGATTGTTAAAATCCAGATACCCTGTTCTCCAGCCTCGCCATGGGCCATTGCAAAAGCGAGCAACGACCGCAGGTTATCCACTTCTGCATCAAGCCAGCGAAGCCCGTCAACCTGCCGCTCGTCTATAAGCATCTCCACGTAGGTGTTTGCGCGTTCAGCATAGTAGCGAACTAACTGCCACTGCAACTGAATAATCGCGCGCGCTTCGCGTAGTTCGCGCACGCGTTCTGCAGCAAAGTGACGGACGCTTTCAAGCATGGAGTAACGGAATTCATAGGGTGTAAAAGTTAACATACTCTTGCCAGCAAGCGATTCGAGCACTAAATCCACCGCCTCCGGTGACTGCCAACCCTCGCACAGTGCGTACACGGCTCCTGGTTCCCAAGTGGCAGCAAACAGACTGAGAAGGCAGAAAAGCTCTCGCTCCTCCGCGGTAAAAAGCTGGTAGCTCCAATCAATTGCAGATCGCAGCGTTCTTTGGTGAGGCAATCCACTTGTGTTACTTGTTGAAAGCAGGCGCAGCCTGTCACCTAATCGTTCTGCTATCTGGCGGGCACTCATCGTCCGTATACGCGCAGCGGCCAGTTCAATAGCGAGGGGTATCCCATCTAGTCTCCGGCATATCTCCGCGATTGCACTGTAATTAACGGGGGAAAGTGCATAGCCAGGCTGAACAGACGCCGCCCGCTCTACGAACAGTCGCACAGATTCTGGTGGTTCTACTGCACCATCAAAGCGGTCGTGAGCTACAGGCAGCCGTAAACCTGACAGCCGATATACATCCTCACCATCCGCATGCAACACCTCGCGGCTGGTAGCGAGTATTTTGAGATTTGGGCACTGCTGCAGCAGAAACGTGGCCAGCCTGGCGCACTCTGCTGAAACGTGTTCGCAATTATCCCAAACCAAAAGCAAACTACGAGGCCCTATAGCATCGGCGAGCGACCTATCCGCGGTTAAATCACTATCCTCATGTACTTTTAACGACGTCATCACAGAGAGGACCACCAGCTCGGGTGTGGCAATACTTGCAAGCTCTGCATACCACACACCATCCACGAACGCACTGTTAAGGCTGGCGCAAACCTTGATTGCTAGCGAGGTCTTACCAGTACCAGCGCTTCCTAACAGCGTTACTAGACGACCAGAAAGAAGAGACTTCTTCAGGATATCAGTATCTTCGGTGCGGCCAATGAACGAAGCAGCCAACACGGGCAAATTGGACCGATTCCTTACAATCGTACCTTCCACAGGCTCAAAATGCTGTGGTAACCCGTCCGCCCAAACCTGCCAGATCTCCTCGGCACCAAAATCGCGCAGGACACATTGGCCAAGCGACTTAAGAGTGAAATCATTCGCAACGCAGCTTGAGCACCGTGCCGCAACTGATTCACTTGCCAGGAACTGACCGCCTGCGCAAATGGCACGCATTCGAGCACACCGGTTAACCACAGAGCCAAAATAGTCGCCTTCCCGTTCGTGAACCTCGCCGCAATTCACAGCCACACGAAAACCCACGCGCGAATCTATGGGGGTTACCTCGGCATTCATCGCCCTTAAAATCTCAACACCACACCGAACTGCACTTACAGCCTGTTCAAATACCACAAACAGGCTGTCTCCTTCCCCTAAAGGCTTAACAACGGTGCCACCAAAAGTGCGAGCCTTTTCTCGTGATATCTCTTCGTAGGTTTGAACAGCCTCTTTAAAGGCGGTATCAGCGTGTTCCCACAGCCTCCTGCTATCTGCAATGTCTATAAGGAGCACCGAAATATCCATCACACCCATTTCGTGTTTCCCTCAATAGCTCACAATTGTGGTACATAATAGAAGCAATTATAGATATTAATTATACGCCGCAATAGGAGAAGAAATCTGTGAACGCGAAGCAGGCCGCCGCAGAAGCAGCCGTGGAACTTGTCAAAACCGGTATGAAACTGGGTTTAGGCACTGGTAGTACGGCGTTCTACGCGATACAGAAGATTGCGCATAGAATTCAGACCGAGCGTCTCGAAATTCTTGCTATTGCTACCTCCCACGAAACCGCAACACTTGCAGCTGAACTTGAAATACCGCTCACAACCTTTGGAGAGTGCAACGAACTGGATCTGACTATTGATGGGGCAGACGAAATTGATGAGAGATTCACCCTCATAAAGGGCGGCGGTGGTGCATTAGTTCGCGAGAAAATCGTTGCCTCGCGCAGCAAGCAGATGGCCGTAATTGCCGACGACAGCAAGCGTTGCCAACATATAGGAAAGCACGCAGTACCTATCGCAGTATTGCCATTTGGCCACGAATCCACGGGACGCAAATTGGCTGCATATGGCAAATCCATAGCTCTTCGTACGCGAGTAGATGGAACGCCGTTCGTCTCGGATGATGGCATGTACATTTATGACTTACAGTGCGATACCGGGCTGGATCCCCTAGAGCTTGAGCGCGCAACCAGACTTGTACCCGGCGTAGTTGAGATTGGCATTTTCAACGGTCTGGCTACAGTTGCGTTTGTTGGATACGACGATGGACACGTGGAGAAACTTCTTCCCCACTGGTAATCGTGTGCCACTTTAGACTCACGCGATGGGCTCTACCCGGAATTTCTCAACGTGTCCAGCTGCATAGTGCGTCAGGCGAGCGTCCACAGTGATACCCTGTTCACTATACTCCAGGTTAGTCACTCTGCCATACTCGTAACAGCGCGCCAACAGGTCCGTCCTGCTGTACGGCAGGCAGAGGTGTACGGGTACCAGTTGCTCCTCGAGAGTGTGCACCATCTGCAGAGTCATCTCTTCCACACCGTATCCCGTCAATGCCGATATCGCAGCAGAGTCTGGAGTCTCTGCAAGTGCTACGCGCAGCGCGAACTGGTCATCCACCACGTCCGCCTTGTTGTAAACGGTCATAACTGGTTTTTCCGAAGCCCCAAGTTCATCCAGAACTTCCATGACTGCCTGCATCTGCGTCTCGTAGTGTGGGTGGGAGGCGTCAACTACATGCACAAGAAGGTCTGCCTCAACTGTCTCCTCAAGGGTCGCGCGGAATGCAGCAACGAGATGGGTAGGCAGGTTGCGCACGAATCCTACCGTATCCGTGACTAGTATTGACCAGCCGTCCTCCAGGGAAACGCGACGCGTCGTGGGATCTAGTGTGGCAAACAGCTTGGCGTCCGTAAATACTTCGCTGCCAGAAAGCCTGTTTAACAGAGTAGATTTACCTGCACTAGTATAGCCAACGAGAGCTACCGAAGGGAAGGGAAGTTGGCGCCGGTGAGCGCGCTGGTTCTGGCGGGTACTGCGCACCTCAACCAGCTGTGCTTCCAGGTCGCTAATGGTATCGCGCACCTTTCGCCTATCGGTCTCCAGCTTCGTTTCACCCTGGCCACCGCGAACGCCAATGCCACCCTGCTGTCTCTCAAACTTTGTGTAGAGGTTTCCGAGACGAGGGAGCAGATAGGTGAGCTGTGCCAATGAGACCTGCAGTTTCCCCTCGCGCGTGTGCGCCCGCTGAGCGAAAATATCCAGAATTAGCTGAGTGCGGTCAATAACCCGACACTTTATGGCCTCCTCAAGATTTCGTCCCTGCGCGGGTGAAAGTTCACTATCAACCACTACCAGATCAGCGCCTGTGTCCTGCACGCCAGCAAAGAGCTCTTCTGTTTTACCCGGGCCAATGTAGAATGCAGCATCGGGTCGGCGGCGGCGTTGAAAAAACTCGCCCACCACCTCACCACCGGCGGTTGAGACCAGGGCCTTTAGCTCTTCAATGGCATAAGGGCGCATCTCCTCGTTTGGCTCAACCGATACCAGTAGAGCCTTCTCCGTGGCGCCGATATCTGTATAACTGTTTTTTGTCATAGTTTATTGTCCGTTAGCGTCCATCAAAAGTCAAGTACCTTGTCGTTAATTGTGGCTGTCGTGATAAATGAGGATCAAAAAGTGGCTGCATTATGAGCAAATTGTTCAACTGTTGGTCCACTATTGCCTATCACCACGCTAACTTACACTCTCCATCAAAACACCTATTAGAGCACGACCTAACTACTCACCATACGCAGCAGCTGGCAGGGATACCGGTAAGAAACATGGAACTTGTGATTACTATGACGTTGAATGACATTTCTGGATACCGCGGCAACCACGAAGTCTGGCTAGCGTCGCCATCTAGAACTGCGTCGTGAGACCAGCTTTAATCATGGAGGCATTATGAGAAACCTGCTTTCTAGCACGCTTACAGCGGACGAGATAACAGCACTCATCCCCGAAAACCGTATGGGCGCGATAATGCCCGTTGATAACCCTATGTGGCAGTCGATAGCTGATTGTGAATTTACAACTCGCCTGGTGCAGCAGGTTATTGTCCAAGCCGAACTGGGTATCGGTGCCCCCATGCCAGCGCTTACGGACGAGTTGTACACAGAGTTTAACAGGACAGGGAATAGGCTGGGCTTTGAACGGCCATACTTTGAGAGACGGCGAATGCTGGGCCGTACCGCAATAGCAACCCTTACCGATAGGAACCATACCATTGACTACTGGTTGCCTACGCTCATTGATCAACTGAATGTAATATTAGATGAGGAATCGTGGGCGCTGCCTGCCCACGTTTACAACCCTTCCGGAAGGGACTCCAGATACATCGATCTCTTTGCGGCGGAAACTGCTTACACTCTGGCCGAAATCTGCACCGTTGTTGGCTGCGCACTCCCTGCAGTGCTGCGCACCCGCATACTAAACCGCGTGAGATCAGACATTTTTGAGCCGTACATCGCTCATGCCGACGCCTTTCATTTCACGCACGATACCCATAACTGGAATGCAGTGTGCCATCAGGGGGTCATTGGAGCCGCACTCCTCATGGAGCCGCATGTACCAACAGTTGCGGCCATACTCGCTATCTCCAGTACGAGGCTGACACACTTTGTAGAGGGTTTTACACGCGATGGCGGTTGTACAGAAGGGCCGGGTTACTGGCAGTATGGCTTTGGTAGATTTTCCGCACTCAACCAACTGTTGGAAGCAGCTACCGCGGGGGAACTGTCGTTATTCCACGAAGACGATCGAATACCGCTCATTGCCCAGTATCCGCTCAACATCATGCTCGATGGCGGCTATGTAGCCAACTTTTCCGATTGCACCAGCCACCTGGAATTTGCCCCGTGGTTAATGTCGTACCTTTCTAGCAGGCTGAACCTGGAATTACTAAACAACTTGGCCAGTTCCACGATGTACCGTCTCGCTGAAGGCGGCATGAATTACGAGGCGCACAGCGCAGATTTCTTTCATCTTGCGCGCATCCTCACCCTTGTACCGCCAAAAGGAGCATCTGCACGTTTCAGAACGACCGACACATACATGCCAGACTTGCAGATCTTGTGCGTTCATAAAACCGATGATACCGGGGTATTGTGGGAG
The DNA here is from genome assembly GCA_021805405.1 of bacterium. Taxonomy (GTDB): domain Bacteria; phylum Armatimonadota; class Chthonomonadetes; order Chthonomonadales; family Chthonomonadaceae; genus JAJZFK01. Next base: position 3,046 of record JAJZFK010000405.1, on the reverse strand, counting down.
CTCGCCGCGAAGGGTGGTAACAATGCAGAACACCATAACCATAATGACTGCGGAAGCTACCTGCTTCACATTGCAGGAACACCCATCGTAATTGATCTCGGTGCTCCAGAATATACACGTGAGTTTTTTGGGCCAACCCGCTACTCATTTCTGGCAGCGCGCAGCGCGGGACACTCTGTACCGCTGGTGAATGGCGTGGAACAGGCTGCCGGGTTGGAGTATCGAGCACGGGTGGTTGCTTGCGACGTTACTAATCGAACAATCAGCTTTGAGGTAAACCTTACGGCCTGTTACCCAAAGGAAGCCCTTTGCGAGTCCCTTGTCCGCCAGATTACGCTTGATGGTGCGCGTGGGCAGTTAATAGTTAGCGACAGCTTTGTGCTAAGCTCGGAGGGCACCATTGAAACCGCAGTGATGGTGTGCAACGCCGTAACCCAAACAGATGATGGCATCATTGTTGAGGCTGGCGACGTGCGGGCGACCTTTACGGCTGGTTCAGGTTGCTTTGTGAAATCGGTAGACGAACTAACTTACCGGCGACCTGGCGGCGTTGAGACAACCGTAAAACGCATAATGGTAGCACCGGCAGAACAGACAAACCGTGGGACGCTGCGGTACACCATAAAGCTGGCCCTGCCGCAATCGCATTTAGGCTAACCCCTTTGGCCAAGTAGTGCCGTTACACATTCCAGCCCACCGGGAAACCCCATGCTGGCCACTGGGCCGCCAGCTATGAAACCGCAATAGGGACGAAGAATACCAAAATGTGCATCAAACGGTATAGACAGCCTATTGGTCCTGAAGTGCGACCCCAGCCTGGCATTCTGAGGATTGACCAGTAGGCATAATGTAGACGGTTTGCGTGGGAAACGGGATATTTATCCGCTCCTCAGTAAAGCGCCGATGCAGCGCTTTGATGAATTCCGATTGAAGTTTGTATTGTGCGTTAAACTCCTTCACCCGCAACACAACGATAAAGTTAATGGCTGAAGCTCCAAACTCTTTCCAGCTAATCGATGGCGTCCAGTCGACATCCGCCCCCGACACCTCTCGCTGCAGTTGAGCGGCGACTTCCAGCGTGACAGCTTCCACCCTCTCGAGGTCACTATCATAAGCGACGCCGCAGGTAACATACAGCGACATATCCGCTACAGGCAATGTGTAATTGGTGAACACAGACTGACTTAATTTGGCGTTAGGAATCACTACTACATTGTTGGGAAGAAGCCTAATTCGCGTATTCCTCCAGCCTATTTCCATGACGGTGCCCTGCTGCCCAGATTCAAGCTGGATAAAATCACCCTCACGAATCGGTCGATCGAGTCCCAGGTAGAATCCTGCAAAGAGATTAGAGAGGGTATCCTGCGCAGCAAGGGCTACGGCAAGCCCTCCTACTGCACCGCTGGCAAGAATGGGGCTAAGGTTAACGCCGGATGTGTTAAGAATGTAAAGTAGGCCAATCACTACGACAATAATATCGAGGATCTTTCGTATCGTGTTCGCCTGATGGGCTATGTCGCGCGCTTCCACACCTCGCGCAAGAGCAGTATTGGTACGCCACAGCAGCAATAGGTTTATCGATCGTATCACGGCCCATGTTATGACGATAATCGCAATGACATCTAGCGCGCGCGAAAGCAGCATGGAGAGATGTGGGCTATTGTCTATCTGCGGCAGCGAGGCCAACGAGTAGTAAACACCTGCCAGAATAAGTACCCAGCTTAACAAGGAACGGAGGGTGCATACCAGTCCCTCTTCATGCTCGGTACCGCCGTGATTGATATAGCGCCGCATAATGGTTGCACCCATTAGCCGAACAAGCAGTGCGGCAAGCAGGAAGGCAACGAGAATACCTGCCGACGTTAAAAGCGCAACCACATTGCCATGTTTTAGCAGAGTTGGAAAACTACCCAAAATTAAAACTCCCCTCTTACAGAACTGTCCGTATCATCAATTTACGACAAGAAGCGTCCTATCAGCGCCGTGGTGCCACTAGCATCAACCTTCCCCTATACGCATTCACTAGTAAAGAGACAGCCAGCCACATTGTGAGGTCGTAAATGGCGCGGCACAAATTCGCGCGGTAATCCAGACATAAACAGCGCCGCGAACGGTATTCGCGGCGCTGTTTGCAACACATGTATTCCGTATATTTCGCGCTACTTTACCTGGTTCACAAGGAAACGGGACCATAGCGGCGCGGCCTGCGTAATTGAGAGGTTTGAGTAGGTGGTAAGGTATGAACCAGGGTCTGGCACGTAGATGCTGAGACCGTGTGAGCCATCCTGGCCCAATGGGCCATGTGCGTTCTCCAGGATCGCACCAGTAGGCCCGATAAGCGCGTTCTGCACACCCGCGGCGGCCTGTTGCATGTTACTTGGCGCCGATGCGGTGCGAATGAGATCGCAGTAGTCCCACAGGTCCTTGAAGTCACGGTAGGTGGTAGTGTAGTGTTGCGCGCCACCCTGCGTGCGATCTGGGTAGGTAGGATCCAGACGAAGCCGGTAAATCAGGTTCTGTTGATCGAGGATGTGCTGGTTAAGCGTACCGGCAAGCGTGTTGAGCGCGGTGGCAACTTGTCCCATTCGACCGAGGTCGACCATAGACTGCGTAAGCTCAGATGCGTAACCGTTTGTGCTGTTTACGTACGCTGGGTAGTTAATAAACTCCTGAATGATGTGGTTTCCGAGATCGCAAGGCGTATCATTACCCAAATCGGCTTCAAGATCGCCCACCCACGTATCATACGGATAGCCGGGTGCGGGTGGGCTCTCTTCCGAACCGACCATGATTTTGGCGGAGTTGCGTAGCTGGTAGGCTACCTCCGTCATCTGTTCCAACGACGCGTCAAAAATAATCATGTCGATAGGTTGCGCGGCAGTAGCCAATGCGCCAGGCAGCTCCCACGTCTCGTTTTCGTTCTGCGTTTCATCGTCCACGGCTACCGCACGGGCTGGAACAGCCTTTACGGCCGCCGATCGGTAGACATTCTGCCAGCCGGACCCGTGATCCCAAACGAGTACTGCCAGGTGGTCTGCCGGGTAGG
>JAJZFK010000120.1:1556-9384 GCA_021805405.1 bacterium | reverse complement strand
GGCTGGTTAACCGGCCCCGGCGGTAGTCATCATTATCCATGCAGGGAAGATCATCATGTATAAGGCTAAACACATGAATACACTCCAGCGCACATGCTACCGGCATCACAAGATCCGCAGTTTCGCCAAGTGCCTCTGCGGCAGCGATAACCAGCGTAGGACGCAGTCGCTTGCCCGGTGCGAGTACGCTGTACCTTATTGCCTCATGCAACTTTTGAGGGCGCTCGTTCTCGATCGGAAGCATACTGTTAAGCGCTTCTTCTACCCACGACCGACGGACGGTGAGATAACCCTTCAGATCAAAATCCACAATTCATCCCCCAATCAGCATTTGCGCAACCATGTATTGTTATTTTCATTTCGCAGGTCGCCAATTCCTGCTAAAGGGCGTATTCAGGCCGCCATTGCGTTCAAAATAGCATAAAAGGCTTTTAGTTGACTGTCGAAGTCAAACTCGGTTCCCACATCGGCCTTAATGTCTGCAGAACACGTACCTCTATCGGCAGGTACATGCAAAAATCCTGCAGGGTTGCCCTTCCCTGCAAGTTCGGCCAAACATATGTAGAGCGCCGCGTTGCACAGGTACTCACCAGCGTCTCCAGAAAGCTGAACAGGCAGTCCAGTCGCCGCTACCAGCCTCACCAGCGTCTCTGAATTCCAGGAGGAGGTAAGGTAAATTGGCGCTCCTGGTACAAGTACGTCGCACGGCGGCAGTTCACCCGTTGCGTCCTGAAGGTTAGCCGCGCGGTTTTTCGCCGTCGTTTCTATACTCCAGCATGGTCTCGTGGCGGCTACACCCATCAGCAGAACGCCATCCCAGCGTTTCGCGCGCAGGTGCTGGCGCAGAATCACCGGCATCTTCCCCCATGATACGGGCAGTGTAACGGCGGAAACTGCTATGTTTTCGGGCGGATTATTGCCAATGTGCTGCACAATCCGCTCGGTAGGGTTACTTTGTACGCCGCCGAACGCGCCAAAACCGGTCACAAGTATTTTTCGAGATCTAGTTACCATGAGGATCCAGTGTTAAACCTTAAATCGCACATGTAAAATGTCCCCGTCCTTCACAAGATACTCGCGTCCCTCAAGGTGCATCTTGCCCGCTGCACGCGCCTCGTCCCAGCATCCGCCAGCAGATCGAAAATCTTCAAAGCCAATTACTTCAGCGCGAATGAAACCACGGGCAAGGTCGCTGTGGATGGTCTCTGCGGCCTTCAATGATGTCGCGTTGGCAGGTATGGTCCAGGCACGCACCTCATCTTCACCTACCGTGAAGAAGCTCATTACCCCTAATGCAGCGTAGCAGGCGCGAATCAGCCGGTCTCTGGCAGCCTCGGTAATTCCCATAGCCTGCAGAAAATCCCGCTCATCGTCAGGCTCCATCTGGGCAACTTCCATCTCAACCCTGGCGCTAAGCGTAATCATCTGGATGTGCTGTTCGGCGCAGAAGGTGCTAATCTCGTTCGTTACTGACGTTACGGCATCGGCTGCGGCGTCCTCGGCAACATTCACTGCGACAATGATTGGCTTACCAGATACAAACGCGTAGCTGCGAATCGAGCGCTGCTCCTCATCACTGAGATCGAGCGTGCGTATGGGTTGCAGCTTTTCAAGGTGCTCACGAATACGCTGCAGCACCTGCTGCTCTGCTGCCTCTCCAGGGGTCTGCCGCTTCTGGAGACGAGCCTTATCCAGGCGTTCTATTCTGCCTTCCACTACTGTAAGATCTGCTAGAAGCAACTCTTCAAGTACCTGGTTTGCATCGCGCGCAGGATCCACAGAACTTCCTGCCCCCAGGGCGTTCTCAAATGCGGCCACGACCAGCACAAGTGCATCCATATTGCGAACGTTGGCAAAAAAGTCGGCACCAAATTTGTCGCGACGGCCGCCCTCTGGCGTTCGCTCTATTCGGGCTCCTCCTTCGGTGACCTCAATTGTGGCTGGGCTAATCTTCTTGGGGTTGCACTGTTGCACAGCGTATTCAAACCGCTCGTCTGGTACAGGTATCACCCCTGTATAAACCTCGCTGCTGCCGTAGGATGCAAGGTTAACCTGGCTCCTGGTTAGTGCGTTGTAGAGGCTGGTCTTTCCACTTTGGGGGAGGCCAATAATGCCGGTTTTCATAGATTCCTCTGGTTATCGTTTACGTTTTCCCCACTATTTTACCCGTGTTTGCCAAGTCACCACGCTACGCCACCAAATGGCCGATTTTGACCCTACCGTGCCACAAGGCGGTTTTCTAACAAAACAAATAGTTTAGTGCTGTAGAATCCATGTGGAATAAGCAATTAAATGGAATCGTCTTACATTGCGTGAGGAGCCGAGTTCAATGGCAAATGTGCAGGTTAACGGGTCTCTAGAGCTAAAATTTAACGGGGATAGGTCACAGGTTCTGGCTACTATTCACCCCCCTCGAGGTGCAGGTAAGGCCATTACCGCAGGAGATATTGCGGAGAGGCTAAAAGGGATGGGGGTGACTTACGGCGTGAGGGACAGTGCTATTCGGGATGCCGTACACACTGCGTCGGAGACGTCTACTGCAACCACCGTAGTTGCCGCACAAGGGGTTCTCCCGCAGGATGGCACAGACGGATCAGTTAAATTCCTTGTCGATATTGCGGCAATCTCACAGCCGATTCCTCGACATTGGAGCGGACTTCCAGATTACTCGAGTATTAGCCAGCAGCGAATGGTGCGGGCGGGAGCCGAACTCGCTCATGTTGTTCTACCCCATAACGGTACACCCGGCAAAACACTTAGCTTGCCTATTCAGCCAATCCCTCCCAAACCCGTTAAACCGGCGCCCATTACAATGGGTGACAATGTTATGGTGAGTGATGACAAATCACGTGTGACTGCGAAGGAATCTGGTGCGGTTATTTACCATGCGGAGAAATTGAGCGTAGAACCACTTGATCTATGTGACGCGCCTATAAGTGGTGGCAGCTTTCGATACAGTGGCGCGGTGTGTATCAAAGCCACTGCTTGTAATGCATCTATATCGGCTGAAGGATTTGTTCACGCCAACGACAACATTAGCGGCTGCCATATTCGCGCACGCGGGGATGTCTTCGTAAACAACGCCACAGGTTGTATTATTATTGCAGATGGTAATATTTATGTAAGTGGGCGTATTGAAAACTGTGAAATTACCACTCCCCTGCGCGTTATTGGCACCCCAGCGTCTACCATCGTCGGTGGCAGCATATCGGCGGCAGCCGGTTGTGAGGCTGGCTCTGCCGGAAGTCCGGATTTTGTTGTTACAGAAATAAACTGCGGTATTGATGGCTTCTCATCTGTAAGACTACGGGAACTTGAGGAGGATTTATCTGGGGCGGAGGAGAATGTAAAGCGCATTCAGCTTGTGCTTCGCCCTTTTGGAAATGTCACTACTCACGCCAGCCTGCCCGATGACAAGAAACAGTTGGTGCAGCGTCTGCAGGAGCAGATGCATGCGCAGGAGAACAGAATTCGGGCGATACACAGCGAAAAGCGCCTGCTTGCTATTGGAAGTAGAGCTAATAACAACGTTACTATGGTGTTTAAAGGTACAGTTTACCCGGCAGTTTGGCTGCGAATAGGAACTGCTGCTACACAAATAGAATCGCCTGTTGCCCAGAGCGTCTTTACACGCAGTGCAGGCGGCAAATCTGTGCTTGCAACGCCTATGCAGGAGGCGGCCTAGCGAACACCGCGGGTTAGGAGCGCAGACGTTAATCTTGTTTAGAAACAGGACAGGAGGCGCCCATGGACTCTAAATATAAAATTACGAGGCTTGTTCGCACACACTCGTCAGAAATCTATCTGCTATGGAATGGCGATCAACGAGTGGGACAGGTGGACGTTCATTTCGCCCACGACACCATTCATGCTACAGTGATTTTTGAAACTGACCTTCCCATTTCCGATGAGGAGGAAATCATGGCACAAATAGACGACGACATTGTTTCATCCTACCTTCCGCGCTTTGAACGTGAGGACTTTGTAGCACACGTATTCCGGGGCGAAGAGATTAGCCGCTACACGGACTGCTCTGGCACGATTGATGACATTGACGAGGATAATCCTGAAGAGGAAGACCTGTAGTGGCAGCGCAACTCCTAAAAGGATCTCCAGAACCCATTGCTGCCCTCAACAGGGTAAAAATACTTGAATACTCTCTGCCGTTAGAGCAACGTGAACCGCTGGTAGACGTACGCGTTCACTGCCCCAATATTGTCTGGCAGGATCACGTCTGCCCGTATCTCCGCAAAACGGTTGCTCAAATGGTCAACAGTGCTGCTGCCTCACTTCCTTCCGGCTACAAATTGCGAGCAGGTACTGCGCTGCGCACTCTTCACATGCAGAAAGGCGGTTGGGACAGTTATTTCAACCGCATGAAGACTGAACATCCCGAGTGGCCGCTCTCTGCTCTGCGGCGGGCGACCAACAAGTACTTTGCACCATACGATCAACCCGCTCCACCAGGACACTGCACTGGCGGCGCGATTGATGTTGGTTTGATGGATCCTGACGGCAACAGCCTCGATATGATCGCACCCACATCAGGTTGGGAAGCAGCGTATACCTGGTCCGACAAAATCTCACCAGAAGCGCACAAGAATCGCATGATGATGGTAGAGGCTATGCTTGGCGCGGGCTTCAGCAATTGCCGAGATGAGTACTGGCACTACTCCTATGGAGATTCCGCGTGGGCAGTTCGCACGGGTGCGGTTACGTGCCCGTATGGGTGGGCATACGCGCTACCGGAAGCATCCACAGCGTTTGACGGGGCAACTGCCACGATTAAATCCATTCAATCACAGCACGATAAATCAGGCAGGTTTGTGACTGTTGACCTTAGAGTAGCGGCGGCCAACCAGGAAAACCTTGCATTCGCACTTCTATGGTCTAGAGATTGCGATATTCAACTAGATGTAGATTGGCAAGCGCTGCCAGCCAGCAACCGGATACTCTTCATAAGTAGCGATAGAAAGTCGTGGGACGTTCTGCAGCCTCTAACCACTTCCGGAGCTACGACAAAGTTCACATTTAATGCTTCGAACGATCGATTGTATTTTTATTCGAATCCACCACCTCCGGAGGAGCCTAAAGTAAGCTGATTACCGCGCCACAATTTTACTGGTAATGGTCCAAATCCGTCAGGATTTTCTCGGGGGAATCATTACCAGCACTGGCGCGTATAAAGTGTAATCAACGTGCGGCGCGCACTGCGAACCCGGAGGCGATACATTGGGTGTAAACCTGGTAGAGGGCACGGCTCCAAGCCATCAAGCCGGCTGTTGCGTACACAATGTAGCTGTGGAGCGAGACGGTCATCGGGTGGGTGTAATTGTGAATAACGGCCATCCGGTTAAAATGCACGCAACCGCACAGCAATACAATGCTTTTGCAATTGCAGCTCTTTGGGGGGACGACACCGCGTCGTGCCAACGAACCGCACTCTCTTTAGCGTATGAGGAGCGTTCATACCGCGATGTGCCCCACTATGGTGCATTCGCTCCAGTACTCGTTCGTCACCTTCGACTACAGTACCCGGTAATGCCCCCAGACACCTCAACCGCGCTAAAGGCTGTTAAACAGTGCCTTAGCGAAATGCTGCGCCATCAGTGCCATGACCTGCGCGGAATGGCTAATATGAACTACTCTTTTCTCTCTGGTTCGCTGTACCTCAATGTGCTTGGTACCTGTCGTGATATCATCCACGCAATAGTGCGGCTTCATGTTCACGAAGCCCAGCAGGAGTTATTCAACTTCCTCGTCACGTTAATGGAGCCTGCCGTTATGGCACGTGTGAACAAGGAGGATGGCCACCACCTTACCACGCTGGCTGCAAACGCACTGGCCAGCCTGCCGGCTCGCAACGTTGTTGTTTTAACCGATAGAACTCAATGGGACACACCTTCCCAGCAAGCGTGCCTCATTGCCGTACTTATGGCGATAGGTAACCACGAAGCAATACCCTGTGTGCTGCAGCTACTTCATCACCATGAAAGCCCGCGTATAAAAGCCGCAGCGGCGGACACATTGGGCAGGATTGGTACCCATCGCGAGTACGACGATCTTCTAAACGCCAGGCAGTCACAGTCGCGACAGGTACGAATGGCGGCACGAGCAGCGATCCAGCGAATCAGGTTCAGGCAATCGTACTGCGCCTATCGCCACCTTTTGAGGCCCGCGGCAGCCCAAGGCCAGAGTGCACATGAGATGCTTCGCCCAGCCCACGCTCACGCTGAACAAGAGTGATAGCAGCGCAATTACCCTGGTTTACGGTAGGCTGATAGAGTGGAGCTACCCATGATTTCCCGAGACAACTTGCTCACACTATGGTCCGTTAATAAAAGCACGGCGTTCGCCGCCGCTCAAACTATTTATTCGGCCTCCTCCATACCCTTGGTAACCCGCGACAGGCTTTCAAACCTGCTGTTACGTCTTGCTACAAGAAGCTGCATCCCTCAAGATCTAGAGAGCGCAGCAGCAGAATGTACGGCCAAAGTTGCCGAGCACCTATTTATGCTGCCGCCTTCGCCCTTTGCGGAAAGTGACATTGCTGCCGCTTTTTCAGTTCAAGAATGGTTTCCCGGTGAGATATGGTGTACAAGCGTTATTGCCGGTTACAGTGCGTTGCAACGTGGCGACTGGGTGATACCACTTTCGGTCGCGCAGAAGCGCAGTATCCTGACTACGCTTTCCGGCTCAATCCGTATGCTATCACCCCTGGAATTGCGACTCTTCTGGCATACGCTAAATACTGAAGACCCAAATAAATCCAGTAACCTGGCAGACGGTGTACGCGCACTGCTCTGGGGCCATAAGGTAGATCACCTCATTGCCGGTCTTCAGTCATGTACTTCTACTCACGTTATGCAAAACCTGCTGCTTGCGCTCGAGCAACTTGCAGACCCTCGTGCATTACCCTTGCTTCACCAATTAGAGCAAGTACTCGCGGTAGATAACTGGCCGCTAGCGCGACTCGTAGGCCGGGCCATTAACGTAATCTACCAACAAAATCCTGGTATCGTTAGAAGCGACCTGCTACTACCTAGTCGAGCTCCCACGGGCGACACGCTTCTCGTTAGAACCGCTAACCGTGGAACTGCCCAAATTCATGAGGCCAACCCACCTGCCCCGATAAGCCACAACGATGCAACGCAAGAACTATTGCCAAAGCCCAACACCAATAAACTTTGAGGTCTCCAAAATGATTGGTTGACAACTTTAAGTTTATTCTACACCCTTAAGTCGCAAGCAACTAGCAGGGCCCCAGTGGCATCGTTATCCCCCTGCCAAGCAAGCAGTTTCACGTTATTTCCAGCCTAAGCCTGCAAAATACTCGTCCACTCAGGTTGACAATTACCCCCTTGGTAAAGTAAACTAGTCAGGTTAGCGTCAAGAGGTTTTCACGCAATAAGGGTAAAACGTTCTGCAGGAGGCGCCATTGAGGGTTTCAACCCTCGCCACCGGTATCATTTGCGGTATATGACTGCATAACCGACTGGTATTTGTCGCCCCGCCCATTGCGTTAGCAACAGGGCTTTTTTGTGCGCCTCTTGTTTTAACGCCAAGCCTCATATGAACCGGAGGAAGTGGCATAGAATGCCTACCATTAACCAGCTAGTACGCAAGGGCCGCAAGCGCGTAATCAAGAAGACGAAGGCGCCTGCCCTAAAGGGTAACCCACAGCTTCGCGGCGTATGCACAATTGTACGTACACAGTCGCCCAAAAAGCCTAACTCGGCCATGCGCAAAATTGCTCGTGTGCGCCTTACCAACAAGATGGAAGTTACTGCCTACATTCCTGGAATAGGCCACAACCTTCAGGAGCACT
>JAJZFK010000120.1:0-1546 GCA_021805405.1 bacterium | reverse complement strand
GGTTATGATCCGCGGTGGACGCGTCAAGGACCTTCCTGGCGTTCGATATCATATCGTTCGTGGAGCACTAGACTCGTCTGGAACGCGTGACCGAAAGTCCAGCCGTTCGAAATACGGGGCCAAAAAGCCGAAGGTTTGATGCAACAGACAGCCGCCGTAGCGCGGATCCAGGAGAAGATTTAAGGAATGCCTAGAAATGCACCGAAGGGTGGCGTGCGCCCCCGACACATTGCGCCGGATCCTGTTTATGATAGCGTTCTTGTTCAGCGGTTTATCAACCGCCTGATGGTAGATGGCAAGAAGAGCGTTGCAGAACGTGTGTTTTATGCCGCAATGGAGCACATGGAAACCAGAGGCCGACGACCTGCAATCGAAATATTTGAGCAGGCTATCCGCAATGTAGCGCCGGTGATCGAAGTTCGTCCTCGACGCGTAGGCGGTTCTACCTACCAGGTGCCAGTTGACGTTCGAGACGCACGACGGTACGCGCTTGCACTCCGCTGGCTTGTCACCAATTCGCGAAAGCGCGCTGGCAGGTCGATGGCGGAAAAACTCGCAGGAGAACTGCTGGATGCTGCAAATGGTGCAGGGGCATCAGTTAAAAAGCGGGAAGACATTCATCGAATGGCAGACGCCAACAAGGCGTTTGCACACTATCGATTCTAACTCACACAAATTAGTAATATTCAGGGATTATATTAAACAATGGCACGAGAGTACGCCCTAAGTAAAACACGAAATATTGGAATTGCAGCCCATATTGATGCTGGCAAGACCACATGTACCGAGCGTATCCTATTTTATACCGGTCGCACCCACAAAATTGGTGAGGTGCACGAGGGCGCTGCCACCATGGACTGGATGGTACAGGAGCAGGAGCGTGGTATCACCATTACTTCTGCTGCTACCACCTGCTTCTGGGGCCTTAACGTGGATCCCAAAACAGGTCACCGTGAGCGCTCACACCGCATCAATATTATTGATACCCCTGGGCACGTTGATTTTACGGTTGAAGTGGAGCGTTCACTTCGGGTGCTAGACGGTGCTGTTGCTATCTTCTGCGCTGTTGGTGGAGTTCAGCCACAGTCTGAAACCGTGTGGCGACAGGCTAATAAATACAAGGTACCGCGCATCGCGTTCGTTAACAAGATGGACCGAATGGGCGCGAACTTCTACGCCGTAGTCGAGAAGATTGTTGAACGACTGGGTGCGAATGCCGTACCAGTGCAGCTTCCTATTGGCGCGGAGGCTGAGTTCACCGGCATTATAGACCTTATAGCGATGAAGGCTGTAAATTACCTGGATGATGCAGGCCAAGAATTCGAGATAGGCGACATTCCCGCAGACATGCAGGAGCGGGCAGCAGAGTATCACGCAAAGCTGGTTGAGGCGGCTGCAGAGGTAGACGAGTCCCTTATCGAGAAGTACCTCGAAGGTGAAGCGATCTCAGCAGACGAAATCAGGTTAGCGTTACGACGTGGAACCATTGAGAACAAGATTGTTCCCGTGCTTTGTGGCTCGGCCTACAAAAACAAGGGCGTGCAAC
>JAJZFK010000516.1 GCA_021805405.1 bacterium | reverse complement strand
GATACTGTGAGCCAGGTAACCATTAGCAGGCTGAAATCAACTACTGCCATTAGTAGTGCATTAAGCGGGTTACCTAGTGAAACAGTGCAGCTAATGAATGCGTTTTGTGCGTACCAGCCAATCCCAAAGTATAATATCGCCGGTAATTGCTCCCAGCCTCTTTGGATCATCAGACGGTTGTAAAGCACGATCACCACAATGTACAGCGTAAAGAACAGTGCCGCGTTTACTTTAGCACCGGCAAGCGCAAAGAAGACAATTGTGGGCCCAAGTACCGATAGACCTAGTAGCACAGCCGCCTTACCGCAAGTAGTATCGAGCGATGGCTGTTTGCCAGGGAACCATATTGCTAGCACAACGCAAGCTGCAATGGCGATGAGACCAACTGCGAGCTGAGCGAGTGTCCCTGTAGTGCCGTTATAGGGCGCTCTAAGAAACACAAAGATAGCAAACACTGCAAGAACTGCTGAGAGTATCATGAGGTGCCGCGACTTCACCCATGGCACGTTCTGTACCTGCGGAAAACAGAGGTAGGTAAGCATCACCGGGAATACTACGGATGCAAACGCGTGCCACAGCAGGATTACCGCTGCCCATGCGCAGTTGAAACCTAGCAGTACCAGGTACCCGCTAAACTGGTGGAGTGGATGAGGCTCCCGTGTTATAAGGGTTTTCGCAATAAACGCCTCATTTACAACGCCATAAGCAACCCCCAGGAGGGCAAGTCCGCTAACCCCAAGCCTAAGGCGCACGGCAAATTCCCGAACAACGAGCACATACAGGCCGTAGCCTAGCAGTAAGAACACAAGCGTTCCTGGATTTAGAAAGGCGAGAACTGGAGTATTGCCAGTAAAAAGCTCCGGGAAAATCGAAGTGCACACCATGAGTGTTAGAACAGACTTGCGTTTCATTCCACCTGAATCCACTTTCACGTTGTAGTGATTTGAGGCGCGAACGATGCGACTTCCCTTGCAAATCACTTTATCCTGCGACAATACAGAATACCAGTGACCGGTTCAATTGGCATGGTTGGGCCAGGTGCCACTTGCAATACGCTGACTGTGAATTAACGGTTTCGCAACTTGTTAGCTAGCCACAAGCACGGCTAAAAGTGAAGTTTCGTGAATTGCAGCGGATTGCTCAAATGTTTGATTTTTGTACAACGGGTTGCATCAACCTGTGACGAGGCAGGATTTTAGTCGCAGTACGCAGAATTCACATGAGCCATAGTTATTTTAATGGGAGATTTCAATATGCGTCTGTTTTCTCGGGCTGCACTTCTCGGTGTAACCGCGGTGTGCAGCCTGGCGCCCTCGCAGGCCTTAGCCAACGACCACATGTTTAAGCCAGCACCTGCGGCTGCACCCTTTATCAACTTTGACGGTCGCGGTTTTCTCGTTAACGGCAAACGCAAATTCATCGTTTCTGGCAGTATGCACTACGCTCGCGTACCCCGTGTCCTTTGGCGTGACCGACTACTAAAGATGAAGCGCGCCGGATTCAACACCGTGCAATCGTATCTCTTCTGGAATGCACATGAACCCGAGCCTGGCGAATTCGATTTTACCGGCAGGTACGACCTGGATGCCTTCTTGAAGCTTGTTCACAGCCTGGGTATGTACGCTACTGTGCGGGTTGGCCCATATTACTGTGCGGAGTGGGACAGCGGCGGTTACCCCGTTTGGCTGCGTTTTGTTAAGGGACTCGTTGTGCGCACGCCCAACAAGCCATTTGAGGACGCAGTACACCAATTCTTTAGCAAGTTAATGCCGATAGTCGCTCGCAACCAGATAAACCATGGCGGCAGCGTGATCATGGTACAGTTGGAGAACGAGCACCCGCTGGGCTGGGGAACCACCATGCCCAATCAGTACTTCACGTTCCTTCAGCAGCAGGCTCTCCAATATGGCATTCAAGTCCCGTATTTCTTCAGTGGTCTGCATCATGGCAGCGATCCTGCGGGTGGAACACCGTGGAGCAGCGCGACAAGAGTTAATCCCTGGTATACCACCGAGTTTTGGCCGGGGTGGTATAACCTTTACGGACCATTAAGCCCAATGAGCCTGCGCTATTTTGACCGTGGTACCTGGCATATCATCGCCTATGGCGGGAATGGTTACAACTATTACATGCTTCATGGTGGTAGCAATTTTGGATACTGGAACAACGACGAAGATGCCGCTTCTTACGACTATGCTGGGGCAATAGGGCAGGCAGGCGACCTGCGACCCGTGTACTACCGGTTTAAAAAAGCCGCAATGTTTGCCACTAGCCTACCCAGAATTCTGGAAGAGAGTGATAACAGCACACCGAAATACAGCAGTGCCGGAAATAACGATAGCGTCCATATCACGGCTCGTACCGCGCCGGATGGTACTGTGCTATTTCTTGACAACAATTCAAAAACCGCGCAATCCACCGTGGTAACTGTAGACGGTGCTACTAGCAATTCCTTGAACGTGGTTTCAGGCGAAGTGCGTCCGATAATCCTCAACTATGCGCTGAGACCTGGAATAACGCTCAAATTATGCGAGCCCCGCCTTCTTACCGCTGTCGACCAGAGTGCGAACGAGACGACGCTTGTGGTTTACGGACCAACTGGTAGCCAGGATAAGATCGAATTTGGGTGTGTTTCTCCACATGATTTAATAGGTGGATCCCACTGGTCAAAATCCGGCGATGGTGTGAAGCTTATCGCTACCGCCAGCACAACACCGCAGCTGTTTAGTTTCGCCGCAGCGGGTCGTGTTGTCCGTGTGATCTGGGTAAATGAGCGAACTGCTGACTATACTTGGCGTGTAAATGCGGACGGCAAAACCTTTATCGTAACCGGTCCTGCTTATGTGGGGGATGCATCGCTAAAGGGTAACCGTCTCGAGATTCAGTGCGATGAGCCCGCAGAAGAAACAGCAATGCAAAGGGCCCGGGTGTATGCCGCAGCTGGTGAACCCGTCCTGCTCGACCGACCACGGCCCGCGCCGCGAACCATGCCGGCGGCGCCCCGGTTGACATCGTGGCGCGTTAGGCTTGCGGACGAACCGGCGAGCACGAAATTTGAGAGCCTTAACTGGATGTATTCCCCAAATCCGCGCCAGATGGGCGCAGATGGCTACAACGGCTGTTACGCGTGGTACAGGACACTCGTTCATGTAGACAATGCAGGTAGCTATACGCTCCATTTTTCTGATGTTGGTGACTGGCTTAAGGTATTCGTAAATGGCAGACCGCAGTTTACCGGCCAGGTTATTCGCCGAACGGATAACCCGGTGGTGCAGAATGCAGGCGTAACGCTGCGAAAAGGTATCAACCTTGTCTCCGTCTTTACCACGCAATACGGACGGCCCAAGCGCTTTTCTTACCTCGGCCCACTCAATCCGGTTGACAGAAAAGGGCTTTCCGGGCCAGTCTTCCTTCGTACTGGTTTGCCGATGGCGCATACCGGCGCGTCGCTTGATGCATGGGAGTGGCAGGCTGTTACAAACCCTGCAGAACCGGATGTTGTGGATGCTGCGGGCCCAGTTACTCATGGGCAGTGGCTAAGCGCAGGAATTGGGCAGGATCTGTTTCACAACCAGGCAGGATGGGCGTGGGTGCGAATCGATTTACCGGCAAGTAATGCTCCGCACCATACCCTGTATTTTGGAAGCGTTGATGACGACGGTACCATATTCCTTAACGGGACGAAGGTTGGCCAACACAAGGGCTGGGACAGCGCATTTACTGTTTCTCTCGACAGTGCATGGCACCAGAATGGTAAAAACGTACTGGCAGTGCTTATTCATAACACTTCGGGAACTGGTGGTTTAGACAAACCAGTGCTACTGGAAAACACCGCGCCAGAGACGGGTACGCTCATTAGTGGATGGAAGTATCACGGCGGAATTCGATTTGACAAGAAGCAGAGTACGCACTGGCTGCCTTATATGGAGGGAACGGTAAGCGGTGTACCCACCTGGTATAGTGCTTCATTCACGCTGCCAGCATATGGCACCGAAGGCGTGCACCCCATCTACCGACTAATGACCAACGGCCTGTTAGCGGGGTCCGCATGGCTTAACGGTCATAACCTTGGCCGCTACCCGGATCCCACTCCTGCACCTGGAATGTACCTACCCGAAAGTTGGCTCAAGCCTGGCGAGAACAGCATCGAGATTTTCGATCAGCAGGGGGCGTCGGCTTCACAGGTACATCTCATGGTAGAACAGGCTTCTAGCTGGAATGACTCGCTGCGGATGGCAATCATCTCCAAGGGGTAGAACCTCCCTGGTAGCGAAGTAGAAAGAGCGAGTGCAGCTGCATTGCAGCCGCACTCGCTCTTTTCCGTGAACCTACCGATGTGGGAGATTAACGCCCGGCAGTAACGACTGCCTTGTCTTCCTCCGCGGGAGCGGAGGGCTGGTTGTAATCGGGGTTGTCTGTAATGGAGCCACGTTTACTGAACATGATCGCTCCGGCGAGCAGGGCGACCGTTACGAGAACGATGGCAGAGCGAGCGACGAGACTGATTGGGTTTATTACAATGCCTGCGATAAGAATGCCGCACAGGTTCATAACCTTGATTAGTGGGTTAAGAGCCGGGCCTGCGGTATCCTTGAACGGGTCACCAACCGTGTCGCATATTACTGCTGCTTTGTGGTTTTCGGTACCCTTACCACCAAACAGTCCGTCTTCAATCTTCTTCTTCGCGTTATCCCATGCTCCACCAGAGTTGGAGAGCAGTACTGCTAGCAGCTGTCCGGTGATGATAGCGCCTGCAAGGTAACCACCCAGGACCTCAGCAGCTTTCTTCGGCTCCGCGAAACCCACCCCGAAGCCTACCAGGATGGGGAGGCAGATTGCCAGGATACCAGGTCCTAGCAGCTCTTTCTGTGCGGCCTGCGTCACGATGGCGACGCAACGAGCATAGTCTGGTTTACTGGTTCCCGCCATAATACCGGGATCACCCCGGAACTGTCGTCGAACTTCTTCTATGAGCTGAGATGCGGCGCGACCAACCGCGTTGATTGCAAACGAACTGAACAGGAACGGAGCTGCGCCACCTAGCAGCGCGCCGATGAATACCTCAGGCACATCCAGCCGGATGCCTACATCCAGCAAACCTGCACTGGTCATAAATGAGCGGAAGAGCGAAACAGCAGCGATTACGGCTGTTGCGATGGCAAAGCCCTTGGTGAGTGCTTTTGTAGTGTTGCCCACTGCATCGAGTCGGCCAACAATTCGGTCACCAGAGATGCGGTTTGCGTTTACAGTACCAGCGGCCCGGTCATCCTCCAGCACACCAGACATTTCAAAGATACCATTAGCGTTGTCGGTAATTGGTCCAAACGTGTCCATGGCAAGAATATAACCGGTGGTAGACAGGAGTCCAAGACCTGCTAATGCAATACCGTATGCGGCTAGAATGGCATTGCCCTGGAAGATGATTAGCGCAAACAGGAGCGTAACGGCTATCGAAACGACTGCCCAAACCGAGCTTTCAAGGCCGTAACTGAAACCAGATATAATCATGGTTGCCGGGCCAGTTCGGCTCTGGTAAGCAATCTCTGTAACGGGCTTCTTCTCCATGGAGGTGAAGTGTTCCGTAAGGTACCCAATGGAGATTGCGAGTAGGATACCTAGGAATGTGCAAAGAAAGAACGGAACCCATGTATAGGTCTCTAGACCCGTACCAGAGGTTGCAGGTACCGATACTACGTGCGTTGGGTTCATAAGGTCGAAATAGACGTAAGAGCCCACGCCAAACAGTAACGTAGCTGCAGCTGCCGACCATCGGAAGCCGACATTGATTGGCTGCATTGCATCGAGGTCATCGCGGTCTTCGCCACGTACGGTGAGTACTCCAATAATGGAGGCAATGACACCAGCAGCGCGCACGATGAGCGGGTACATAACGAGCATAAGGGCAGAGTGAGTGAGGCTTGCGCCATTCTGCCATAGGTTTTGAGGAACTACCGAGGCACCCAGGATGATCGCGGCTACCAGGGTGACTTCATAGCTTTCAAACACGTCTGCTGCCATACCAGCGCAGTCGCCTACGTTGTCGCCCACGTTATCCGCAATGGTTGCAGGATTACGTGGATCGTCCTCGGGGATACCAGCCTCAACCTTGCCAACGAGGTCTGCACCAACGTCGGCTGCTTTGGTGAATATACCGCCGCCAACCCTCATGAACAGAGCAGCGAGCGAACCACCAAATCCGAACCCGATAAGGATAAGCATCGCCTTTTCGCGGAAGATAAGGAACACGAGGCATGCACCAATTAGTCCGAGGCCAACTGTCATCATACCGCTAACAGCACCTGCCTGAAAGGCAGTCTCCAGCGCACCTTTAAACGTTGTGCGTGCCTGGTTTGCAGTTCTCTGGTTTGCCGTGGTGGCCATGGACATGCCGGTGTAACCTGCAATGTATGAGAACGACACACCAAGTATGAAGAAGAGCGCTACGCCCAGAGCATCACCCGTACTGTAGCCCTGAGACGCCTCTCCCTTGTAGAGGAAGAACAGCAGCGCAGAGATTACAAGAACGAGTGGGATCATTAGCTTAACTTGTTGGCGCAAGTAAGCGTATGCACCATCACGAATAGCTTTACCTACCTCCTCCATTCGCGGGGTACCCGGGCTCAAGTTTTTGATTTTCGTGAACCAGTAAGCGCCGGCAGCCAGCGAGACGAAGCCGGCTACAAGAGCCATGTAGACGATATTCGTCTCGGATGATGTGAATGCAGGCAGTGCAACTGTCTCACTTGCATTTGCCGCAACAGATGTACCAACCATAAGCGCAGCAGATAGTGCGAGTATTGTCGCAGGGGACCTGCGGAACCCGTGTGGTGCTGCTTCTCCACACGCGTAGTCTCTTTTCATAGTACGCTTTCCTCCTATGGAAGACGCTGTGTCACGATCGCTTTATCAATTGGCGATATGATTTATAACTTGATTATGCTACAAACTCATCAAGCGTCAATCAACCTTTCGGCGTATTGAGCGGACGCCCTATTTGATATTAAATGCGATGAATCCAGCGATGAAGCCAAATAAAACGACAGAAATTGTTTAAGAATTCGCACATACGGGCAATTCGTCGTACACATATTATACTGACAAATTCAAACAATCTGTTTCAGGTAACTATTGTTGATTTCCCGTAAATTATTGTAACAAAACCAGGGCGTTAATGGGGCGGCAATGCGCAATCGTGACGCAATGCAGTCCCATTTGCACAAACGGTAGTTTCCAAGTAGTAGCCGATGATCTGTTTAATGAGGTTTGCTAACAATAGGCGGTGCATGATCGCGTTTAAGATCAGCGCGCGCAAGCGGAGCTAGCCTTCCGTTTGGTGCCACCTGAAGTGCGGATTGCCACTCTTTACGGGCATCTGCCTTGTCACCAGTATAGCTAAAGGAGTCACCAAGGTTGATCAAAGAATTGATGTTATTTGGCTGCGCCTGAAGTACTGCACGGCTGTCCGCTTCACTTAGTGCATATTTCCCAATTTGGTTATAACAGTACGCACGGTTAATAAGAGTCTGCGTTGTGCCGGGCTGAGCGGCCAAGCAGCGGGTTAGGTCATCTGCCGCGCGATGAAACTGAAGCAGATCAATCCTGCAATTCCCCGTTTGACCCCAAATCCAGAATGGAACTGGGTTTTTGTTTTGAGCGGCATATAACTGAGCAGTTTGCAAAAGAAGCGGTAATGCCTTAGATGGTTGCCCGAGCATCTCAAGGGAATAGCCCTTGTAAAAGACGGCAAATACCATTGTTGGTTGCAGATGGGCTGCAGTTGTTGCTGCCGCCAGTGCCTGATGGAAATGATGAAGATGTACACACGCCTCTGCTAGTGATTCAAAGATAGGGGCGCTAAGTGGTCGTAGCGAGGCTGCTTTATGTAGCGCATCGTAAGCTGGTTGATTGATTCCTAATTCAAGGTAGGACAGCCCCAGAAGGTCGTACACTCTGCCGGAAGTGGGTTCCAGCATGGTAAGCCGCTTGAGGTAGCGAATGGACCCCATGTAGTTATTTTGCCAGCGCAGCATAAGTCCCATGGTTCTTAGTGCCTGCATATCGTTGGGATTAGTTGCAAGAAGTGCAGTATTCGCGGCAATTATCTTGGCGCTAAGCTGCTTCGCCGCGTTTGGATAGCCATCGTTCAAAAGGTCACCCGCTGCATAGGTTGCTTCCACTCCGTAGTGAAATGTCTTAGCCATTAGATTTGCGGCATGAATCAGCTCAAACCGGTTGCCTCCCCACTTGGTTTGAAACATCTCCATAGCCCAGTTAAACACCTCTGCCTGATCGGGGTCTAGTGAAAGCGCTTTCTCGTAAGCGTTTAGGGCTTCAAGGGTTTTGCCATCAAATGTTGCAGCTTCCTGCAGGGCATACCAGCCGTGCCCATATTTCGGGTCCACGGTGACGGCACGAGTGCTATACTTCACCTGGTAGTGATAGAGCTGATCTACGGCGTTGCTGGTAGCGAGACTCATCTGGTAGTTGTACCTGCCCCTGCGTCGTGCCTGTGCCTCATTGGCAATTGCCTGGCTGAGTAGCAACCAGGTTTGTGGGTTATTTGGGGCGATTATAGTCGTTCTGTTGGCTAGTGACACTTCGCGGTTGTTGTCATTAGCTTGATCTGCAACGTAAGATCCTACCCAGTTTAGCGCTAGGTTTGTAGGATAACGTTGCAACAGCTGTTTCAACTGAGGTTGAGGAAATGGCAGCTTATCATAGTGGTGCTCATATGCCTGAACAAACAGCATATTTGAATTGGCGGTTGGAATACTATGACTAAATAGATCCTGGGTTACCCGTCCACGTAGCCTGGCCGACCATAGCAGTAACATGGTAGCCAAGCCGGACGTGTGGGCGAGAGTAATCAGCTGCTGCCTTCGAGGAACATCCAGGTCGACGGCTGGTGTCCATGGTATACCCCCCATGAGCTCCAGACCGTCGGCGTCCGTTTCTATCGCCTTGGGTAATACAGCATTGTGAACACCTAAGAGCGTCGCGAGCTTTGCTGCAGTGCGTGGTAATTGTGCGACTATCTGGCTTGGTGTGCCCTTAAGGGTAATGGGGACATCAATCGGCTCACGGGTTCTGGCATCAAAAATTCGGTATGTTAGCTGTAATTTGGCGGGTGTCCCAGTGAGCGAGGAAAGAATGGTCTCACGTGCACCTGTAGATCGAGCAAATGGCGCAATATCGGCTGGTTGAAGGCGCAGATCCGCCCGGCCATTCTCGAAACAGGCGCGAGGGTAGGACGACCAGAAAGGTGTTGCACCAACCTGTGGCAGGCCTCCTACCGTAAACTGCAGCCATCGCGTGCAACCGGAGCCAAGTTGTGCTATTGTTAGCGGGAGACCCACTCCCACAACGGGTTCACACACCAATGGGGCAGCAAGG
>JAJZFK010000355.1 GCA_021805405.1 bacterium | reverse complement strand
ATTAAAGTGGGACTTCATCACCCATAACGTGCAACCGGTGATTTCTCAAATGAATTGTACCTAATACATTAGCCCATTTAACAATTAAATTAGCAAATGCTCTACCGGGTCCATTGGCTTCATGTCGCGGCGCGCCCGAAACGAATTGGAACCTGTGCGCTCTGTGCTTAACGCTTGTCAAATACATCCTTGGGTAGAGATACGTGCCCTTGATTAGGATCAAGGAATGGTGGTTAAGAGTGACCGCAAACGGGGATAATGCCTGGCTGGTACGGCCGGGAGGGAGCCAGCGACTCAGGGCATCGGATTAACCTAACGCCGTTAGGGTACAATAGCCCTAGGTAAACCGTTTTAAAAAGAGGACACGAGTATGGTGGAAATTCTTGAAGAAAGTGGCCAACTCATCATCAAAGTAGGTGGGCAGGAGTATGGCAAATACTGTTTTGGACCAGAACGATCGAAGCCCTGCCTTACTCCTTTGCGAGCGGCTAACGGTCTGTCCCTACTGGCAGATGCTCCCACCGATCATCGACACCACCACGGCTTCTGGGTGGGCCATGGGCGTGTTGACGACGTGGATTTCTGGGGTGAACGCCACAACTGTGGTAGGATAAACCACCATGAATTCACCCGAATCGACAAACCAGATGATACGTGTGCATTTACAGAGGTTTGTCACTGGGTAAGTTCCGAAGGTCGCCTTGTTTTAACAGATACCCGCACGTTCACATTTTATCAGTCACCCGTAGAATCCCGTATCTTCGACTTTGAGATAATTCTTAAGCCTCCAACCAAAGAGATGGTACAGCTTCACCCCACCAATGAAGCGGGACTGCCACAGATTAGAGTTGCTGATGGATTAACTGTAAAAAGTGGTGGCACTCTCACGAATGCCGATGGCAAAACCAACGAGCGCGGAACATACAGAGTAGCTTCTCCCTGGATGGACTGCTCTGGAAAACTTGGGCGTATTCAGTGCGGCATTACACTAATGGATCACCCAGACAACCCTGCATTCCCCACCCGCTGGTTCACCAGGGACTACGGGCCTTTTGCGCCAAATTACGGACTATTCATGGACGACCCGATCGACATCACTACCCGAAAACCTCTACGGCTCCGCTACCGAGTTTACACGCACTCTGGTGACGTAACAGACGGTAACGTAGCGAAGGTGTGGCAGGATTATCAGCAGTCCGTGAAGGGTGCACCAGTTGCCGAGGTGGAAGCCGTTCGATGACCGCACAGAGAGTCTACCTTCCAGCGGAGTTCGGCCGCGAGCAGTTCAAGATTTTTGCGATAGATGATTTTGAGTGCCGAATGCAGACTTTGCGGCAGGAGATTACTCCCCGCTTGTTCACACTTGGCGAAATGTTAGTACAGCCACTTTCGCAGGTTGTTCGCGAGCCGTTGTACCTGCATGTAGCGAGGCACCTTCGGCGCACGGTTAACCCAGCAGAAGCAACATGGGCTGCTTTTGCTCGAACACAGCGTGCATATAAGCCAACCGTGCACATCCGCACAGCAGTAAGCCGGACGGGATTTCGCACCAACATCTTTGTCGAAGACTACGCAGAGGATCGCCCACTTTTTGCACGCCAGTTGCACGATAAAGCCGAGGAGCTGGCTCGCTATTTCGCCGCGCATCCGTCGATTCAGGCATTTACAATTACTGATGATGGTAACCGACCATTTTCTGGCGATGCCCTCACGCCAGAGGTTCTGCGTGAATTTGCAGGGAAACTACAGACAAGCCGTACTCAGCACAGTATCTTCGGTCTTAAAGTACCATCCTCAAAGGCTGAAAATGCCGATACCCTTTGCAAGGCAATCATCCGGCAGGTTAAAACGCTTTTACCGGTCTATCACCTTGGAATTGAGCGCTAGATTGACGACACGTACCACACATCCATCACCTTTCAGTACGTAGACGTTTTTCTTGTATTTGTGCTACCCTAGTGAGACAGACTTCCTGGTAGCGCGGACAAGGCAGGCACTCTGCCTCCGCAGCAGCCTTACGCATCGAAAGGATATATCATCGTGGCCATCGAAGAGGGTGAACACCGCATGGACCCGCGCAAAACAAAAGCGCTGGAAAGTGCCTTAAGCGGCATCGAGAAGCAGTTTGGCAAAGGCAGCGTCGTGCGGCTGGGCCAATCGGCCAGGCTTAACATCGATGCAATATCCACCGGCTCTATCGCGCTAGATCTTGCGTTAGGTGTGGGCGGCATTCCCCGCGGCAGGATTACAGAGATTTATGGCACAGAATCCTCTGGTAAGACAACCATCGCATTGCAGTGCATTGCTCAGGCGCAGAAACTAGGCGGAATATGCGCATACGTAGACGTAGAGCACGCCATAGATCCCGAATACGCGCGTAAGTTGGGCGTTGATGTAGACAATCTCTACATCTCACAGCCGACCACAGGGGAAGAGGCGCTGGATATTATGGACGCGCTAATTCGAAGTAGCGCCATCGACATTTGCGTACTGGACTCCGTGGCGGCCCTCGTTCCCAAGGCAGAGCTTGAGGGTGACATGGGAGACTCGCACGTTGGTGTTCACGCTAGACTCATGTCACAGGCCCTTCGCAAGGTTGCCGGAAACATCAACCGTACAAATACTGCCGCAGTGTTTATCAACCAGATACGTCAGAAGATTGGCGTCATGTTTGGTAATCCGGAAACCACGAGTGGCGGACTTGCCCTGAAGTACTACGCTTCCGTACGAATGGAAGTGCGGCGAACCGAGACGGTAAAGAACGGCACCGAAGCGGTTGGCGCACGCGTAAAGGTAAAAGTAGTAAAAAACAAGGTAGCACCGCCGTTCAGACAGGCGGAATTCGATATTCTGTTTGGTAAGGGGATCTCTCGCGCAGGTAGCCTTATCGATATCGGCGTAGACATGGCGATCATCACCAAGAGCGGATCATACTTCTCATTTGGTGATACCCGTCTTGGGCAGGGCCGCGAGAATGCTAGAACGTTCCTCGAAGAGAATGAAGCAATCATGGCGGAGATCGAGAGCCGTATTCGGTCACACGGCGCACCACAAGTTCTAGATGCAGTGCCAGACGAAGACGAAGACATAGAGTAGGTACATCATGCAGCCGCACGACCCACTTGATTTAATGGTTGACACGGCTGCGCGGCAGGCTCGAGCGCTCGCAGTTCGGTATATGACGCGTTCGCCGCGCAGTCGCAGTCAGGTCACTAACCGCTTGCTACAGGCGGGATTCGCCGAGCAAGTTGTAGAGCCTCTCATCAACGAGTTTGTTGAAAACGGCATGATAAACGACCAGGAGCTTGCTAGGCGCTGGGTAACAGATCGTTCAGGGCGCAAGCAGTATGGTGCAAGAAGACTCCTGAAAGAGTTGCAGTCCCACGGTGTTAGTCGGCAGAACGCCGACGAAGCACTCGACCAGTTAACGCTAGACACAGAAATCGAAAATGCGAGGGCCGCGGCGTTTAAGCGCTGGCCCGAGCATTCACTGCGAGACCTATCTACGATCGATTTCAAGCGGGAACTATCCCGCTGTTCTGGCTTTTTATTGCGCCGTGGATATTCACACGAAGTAATTGGGCAGGTATTGAAGTCGCTTACGTAGTAATATATAACAATCGTCCAACAAGGTAACTATAGCGTTTAAAAGCGCTTAGCATAGCATCCGGCTGCAGGTTTAGAACAAGGTGGCAGGCACGTACCGTGCGCGCTCATGCATAATTGGGTCCGTCTATAACCGGTCTCATCGCTCGCTATTGACCTAAACTTATCCTGCTTCAGAGGCTCCACCTCGGGACCAGGCGCGTATCTCTGCGCCATTGTTTGGAGGTGTGGCATTGACCATAGTTGAAAAATATATAATAGAGTTCATTCTTGTGGCCCTTGCCACGAATGCAATAACCCAGGTATGGCTGGTTCGACGTATTGAGGCAAGGGAGTCTGCACGCGTACAGGAAGATCTCGATCGTAAAAAAGAGGAAGCGGAGCGATTTAAGGATCAGGCGCAGCAGGAGATAGAATCCGCTGCGCGTAACGCACAGCTTCAGGCCCGCGAAGAAGCACTAAAGTATCGCGCCCAAATTGATGAGGAGAACCGCGAGAAGCGGGCAGAAGCTATCGCACTGGAACGCCGACTTGCGCAACGCGAGGAGAGCCTGGATCGTCGCAGTGAATCTCTGGAACGACGCGAGTTGCAGGTTCAACAACGCGAGAATGCTGCCGTGATTCGCGTTCAGGAACTTGAAACTGCGCTGCTATCTCACCGCCACGCTACCGAGGCGCTGGCTGGAATGACCAGCGATGAGGCACGCACAAGCCTAATGAAGGCTGTAGAGGACGAGAGCAGGCAGGATGCCGCCCGTCTCATGCGCGACATCGAAGAGGATGCACGTCGCGAAGGCGAACGGCGCGCTCGCAGCATCGTCACCGAAGTCATTCAGCGCTGTTCCGTCGACC
This sequence comes from bacterium, assembly GCA_021805405.1. Lineage (GTDB taxonomy): Bacteria > Armatimonadota > Chthonomonadetes > Chthonomonadales > Chthonomonadaceae > JAJZFK01. The sequence goes on along the minus strand of JAJZFK010000355.1, from coordinate 4,966 downwards.
AGACGTCGGAAACTACCGTGGCAGTAGTGCCGTTGCCAAGCGATGAAATGAAGGGGCGTATTATAGGTAGGGAAGGCCGTAACATTCGGGCCTTCGAAACCCTTACAGGCGTCGATCTGATTATAGATGACACGCCTGAGGCCGTCGTACTCTCCAGTTTCGATCCTATTCGCCGTGAGATCGCACGAATTGCCCTCACTAACCTAATTGCCGATGGTCGCATACATCCTGGCCGCATTGAAGAGGTATTTCGTAAGTCGCACCTTGAGGTGGAGGGCCGAATTCTGGAAGCCGGTGAAAAGGCAGTGCTCGACACCGGCATGACCGGGCTCGCACCAGAAATTGTGACGCTTCTCGGCAAAATGAAATACCGCACCTCCTATGGCCAAAATGTGCTTAACCACTCTGTTGAGGTGTCTCACCTATGCGGAATGCTCGCCGCTGAAATAGGAGCGGATGTGTGGACATCCCGTCGCGCAGGGCTGCTTCATGATCTTGGCAAGGCTGTGGATCACGAGATGGAGGGCCCACATGCCCTCATTACCGGGCAGTTGCTACGCAGATATCGTGAGCCAGAAGCCGTGGTGCACGCTGCCGAAGCACACCACCATGATGTAGAACCCTGTACTATTGAGGCTACCCTGGTAATTTGTGGCGATCAGATCTCGGCAGCTCGGCCAGGCGCCAGGCGGGAGCCACTTGAGAGCTACGTTAAGCGTGTGCGAAGGCTAGAGGAGATTGGCGATAGTTTTCCTGGTGTTGAGAAGACTTTCGCTGTACAGGCCGGCCGCGAAATTCGGATAATCGTTCGTCCGGACCTAATGGACGACCTCGCGTCCGCGAGACTGGCGCATGACATGGCCAGAAGGATTGAGACCGAAATGGACTACCCTGGCCAGATAAAGATCACAGTGATTCGCGAATGGCGCGCAGTTGACTTTGCCCGCTAGGAACTAGAACGGACCCGCTCTCCCAATGCGCATACTAATGGTTGGCGATGTAGTTGGCAAGGCCGGCAGGCAGTTACTGGTAGACGTTCTGCAATCGCTCAGGATTGCCGAGAACATAGATTTCGTCATCGTTAACGGGGAGAATGCCGCTGCTGGCGTAGGGATTACGCCAGACCTCGCCGATCAGTTTCTGGCTCATGGCGCAGATGTAGTGACACTGGGCAACCATGCCTGGAACCGTCGGGAGGTCTATAATTACCTGGAGAACCAGACGCGTATACTGCGTCCAGCCAACTATCCACCCGGCGTACCGGGCCACGGTTTTCATACATTCTGCTGTTTGGGAACTCCACTTAGCGTGATTGTGCTTCAAGGCCGTGTATTCATGGAACCCATCGACGATCCCTTCCGCAAGGTAGATGAGCTTCTCGACACCCTCATTCAAAAATCACCATTAGTTTTTGTTGATTTTCATGGGGAAGCCACATCGGAGAAACAGGCTTTCGGGTACTATGTGGATGGGCGTGTAACCGGCGTTTTTGGTACCCATACGCACGTTCAAACCGCTGATGAACGAGTTCTACCGGGTGGTACTGCATATATTACCGACGTAGGCATGACGGGCCCGGTACAATCTGTGATTGGTATGAAATACGAAAGCGTAATTCCCAGATTTCTTACCGGCCTACCGTCGCGATTTGACGTAGCGGATGGGGCTGCGCAATTATGCGCAGTGGTTGTAGAGGTGCGTGCCGCAGATGGAAAAGCTATCACCATCAAGCGGTTGCAGATATCGCAGCATGCCGCCGATGCGCTGCTGCATCAAGAGGAGACCCGACAATGACATTGCTCTCATGGCGCAATTCCGGCCTTACACTTGCGGCGGTGATTGGCGCATGCCTCGCTCCCACAATGGGCCGGGCGCAGAGCCCTGCTGGCATCGATATTTTCTACGGAGCCGGTGTTCACGCCGGTAACTTCAAGCTGGCTGGCTGGGGCAGTGGTACTATCGCCACAGATACGCACGACTCCTATATTGGCACGGAGTCGCTCAATATTAAAACCCAAGGGTTCTACCAGGGCGGCTCTATCGACCTCAAAAATCCTGTCTCGCTGGCACCCTATCTGTCCAATCCTAATGCCTACCTCCAGTTCACCATAAAGCAACCATTATTTGCGCAGCGAAGCGACAATGGCGGCATGATGGGCATGGGCGGTGGAATGATGGGAGGGTATGGTGGCTACGGCGGACGCGGCGGTAAAATGGGCGGTCCTGGCGGTATGATGGGTGGACCTGGTGGTCCTGGCGGTATGATGGGTGGTCCTGGTGGGCCGGGTGGACCTGGTGGTATGATGGGTGGTCCTGGTGGGCCGGGAGGTCCTGGCGGTATGATGGGCGGACGAGGCGGATACGGTCGCGGGCGTGGTGCCAGCAACTACCAAACCCAAACGGCAACACCGCTAACCTCACTGCGAGTACAGATTGTTACAACCACCGGTGCTTCGTTTGAAGAGCTGCTCCCGCTGAAATATGCCGTCAGCCATAATAACTGGGAGGTAGTGAGCATCCCCGTTAACGCCATAAAGGGAATCAACGGCGATGCCGCCACCATTAAAGCCATTCGCATTTTCGGTAACGGACCCGGCTCCCTCCTCATTGGCAAAATTTCAGTAGCTGTGGATGCCTCACCGCTTAGCGATGCGCATATGGATGAGCAGGTAGTAGCTGTCAAGCAGTTCGTGCGATATTCGGTGTCTGCCACAGCAGGAACCAGGCCCGTGAAGTTCAGCTGGGATTGGGATGCATCTGATGGTATTCAGGAGGAGAGCACTGGTCGATCGGTCTACCATGCATATTACCTTCCTGGCGATTACAAGGTAACCGTCACTGCGACTGATCCATACACCGGTCGTGTTCTTGGGCATATCACCTTTAACGTACACGTTCACAACTAGTAATTAATTGGGGTTCGCCGGTAGACCAACTGCGGGACGTTGTTAAAATGTTCCGCGTTGGTTTGCCCACTATTGCAGGGCTAATGGTCTGTCGTAGTACGTATTGGAAGCATGGATGCGGCAATTTGTAACGGGCCGAAGCACGAACGTGGTTACAGCCTATGCTTTAGTTGCCACTAAGACCACAGCCTGTTCGAGCAACGTTTTCAAAATTGGCAGCCGTAACAGCTTTTCAGGCCCTAAAGCTTTGTTTGCGAGGTTAGTGCACACAAGGAGCCAGATTTACGATGAAGATTGGTATTTTCACAGCACTCTTCCATGACCGCCACATTGAAGAAAGCCTGGATTTCATTGCCGAAGCCGGCATACAGATGGTTGAATTAGGTGGCGGCGCTTATCCCGGCAGCAGGCACCTGAACGATATGGGTGGCATCAAGACACTTATAGAAGACGCCGCCGCTCGAAAGCGTTTGATGCACGCACTAGAAGTGCGTGGCCTCGGCCTTTCAGCGATCTCCGTTCACGGCAATCCCATACACCCGGTTGCGTCGGTTGCAAAAGAGCACCATGAAGCGTTTCATGATGCCGTACTACTTGCGCAAAAGCTTGATGTAGGCGTTGTCAACGGCTTTAGCGGGTGCCCGGCAGGGTCAAAAGGTGCCGCAGATCCCAACTGGGTTACCTGCGCATGGCCAGACGAATTCCGCGACATTCTCGCATACCAGTGGAATGAGGTCGCTATCCCGTACTGGCGTGAGCAGAACGGGTTCCTTAAGCAGCACAACGTTAAATATGCAATCGAGGCGCATCCTGGTTTCCTGGTCTATAACCCCGAGACAATAATCAAACTCCGCGACGCAGCTGGCGAGCAAATTGGTGCGAACTTCGATCCTTCCCACTTCTGGTGGCAGGGCATTGACCCGCTTGCTGCCGTACGATACCTGGGACCATTAGGCGCAATCTTCCACGTACATGCCAAGGATACACGGATCGACCCCATCAACTCGGGCATCAACGGGAATCTCGATGTTAAGAGCTACGGCTCAATTAGTGAGCGTAGCTGGGTATTCCGGTCGGTAGGATATGGGCATGACCAGGCATGGTGGAATGACTTCGTTACCACCCTTCGCATGGTTGGATACGATTTTGTACTCTCCATTGAGCACGAGGACGGTATGATGTCTACTCGTGAGGGGCTTACTAAAGCACTGGATACCCTGAAAATCGCCGTGGTTAAGGAAAAGCCTGGCGAGATGTTCTGGGCTCGAGACTGACGTTCTCTGACATGGCGGTATGGAAATGCAGTATGTTTTGCCTGATTTTTTTGGGGATATGTACAAATGTCTTGTCATTTCCATGGTTTTTTGTTAAAATTATTTAGTAACGGAGGATTCTAAATTGGCTTTGTGGAACATCCCTTCCGGCGGCCTGCACTAACATGGGGCCAGCTTCGCCACTGGGGAGGGATACAGTTCGTCTAGCAGCAGATGGATTTCTGCCAGAAACGCCTTTTGAACGCACACTGGTGTTGCGACTTCAGGCTGGGGAGCCTGAAGCTCTTGCCGGTCTCTTTGAAATCTATGTGGATAGAGTGTTCGCCTACTCCCGCCAGATTCTGGGCAATCGGGAGGATGCTGAGGAAGTTACCTCCGAGGCATTTCTGCGCGCGTTTACGCACGCTGTTTCGTTTAGAGGCGAGGGCTCATTTAAGGGATGGCTGTTTCGAATTGTACGCAATTTGTGTATCGACAAGAAGCGCCAGCCTCGCCTGCTGTTGATGGATGCGGAGTACGAATTGGAGCAGAGCTCAGATCAGGGTCGGGCACAGCAAAAAATGGAGACTGCAATCATGGTACGCAAGGCACTAGAAGACCTTAACGAGGAATATCGTACCATTTTGCTACTCTGCGATGTAGAGGAGTGGGATGCTGCAGAGGCAGCTCACATGCTGCAGCGCACACTGCCGTCCATTAAATCTCAACTCTACCGCGCGCGACGTGCACTTCGCAACCGGCTACAGGAAATGTACCTGGGGGAAAACACGACGAAGGCCATGTGAA
>JAJZFK010000357.1 GCA_021805405.1 bacterium | reverse complement strand
TAATAGTTGCGGGTTATTCAAGTTAGCCCATCCGCCTAGAGCGCAACCACAGGGGATTAACAATATGCAACAGAATGTCGGATCGAAGACGTGTCCCAAGTGCGGAAACGTATCACCCCTTGCCGTAAATACATGCCCCAAGTGCCGGTATGTTTTTGCTATCGTTCAACAACCCATTGCGCCAAATCCGTTTCCTCAAAGCCCACAGTCGGTAACGCCAGCTCATGTGCCAAACGCTACAACGATATCGCCGGCTTCCGCCCAGTCTCCCGGTTCTGGAGGAGAACAGCGCGGCTGGCCGCTCGTCCTGGAACCTCAGGACGTAACGGAATGGATTGCAGCATGGCTCGTAAACTGGATCTGGCTCTATTTCTGGGTAATTCTACTAGCGCTCGGCCTCAGCTTTGCAACCAAACTACCGGTAGTTAACTTTAATGAGGTCCTCTATCTGGCGCTGCTATTCTCAGTGTTCGCTACGTCGCCCATCTACTACGTACTTAAGCTAAGACGGTTGCTTGTTCATTCTGCAATTGCCTCGAGAAATCGCCTGAACGATGTTGGCATGTGGTTAGGGCCGCTCATTGTGCTCATGCTCGTTTCGGCTTACCTGTTCTTTTCACCTGTAGGAAGTGTTAATCCCGCAAACTGGAACCAGAACACTTCCTACAGCCAGCCAACTACATACCAACGGAATAGCACCGTCGGAAACTAGGTAATCCTGCTTGCGTGCTCGCTCACTGACCTATGAAACATTTGACATCGATCTTGCTCAACTTTTAAAGTCAGACGCAGGTTGTAAGCTACCTATCACGAAAATAATTGAAATAATTACGAGCGGCACTATTGCCTGCAGATTGTTTTGTGTGCCTAATTGGAGGATAGAGTCTCATGCAAGATGTAGATAATAAATCATGCCCAAAGTGTGGCAACGTGACGACACTTGATGTTCCCACCTGTCCAAAATGCCAGTATGTATTCGCTATCGTCCATCGTACTGCACAGGCTCCAGGAGTTTCACCAGGTCCGCTGGCAAGTACGGTGAGTGCGTCCGCTCACGCCTCAACATTACCACTGCAGCCCGCAACAACACGAGCCGGTGGTGCACAGCCGATACAACTCCCTAGGACCGCAACTATGCTGTTCACTGCACAGCCAAACGATCGATTTGAATGGATTGTCTCATGGATTCTCCACTGGATTTGGGTATTCATTGGAACGGTCATGATGACTTTTTACACCGTTTTGGTAGTTCGAGCAACTAATCCTTCCCTCATTGCCCTGATCTATACATTCGCTCCGCTCATGGCTTTTGCATCGCTCGCAGTGGTTTGCATCGTTCGCCTAAGGCGGTTATACATTTTCGCGATCGAGGATAGAATAGTTACGGTATTTCCCAGTATGTGGTTAGCACCAACAGGAGTGCTTATACTCGTCACCTTAATTTTGTTCTTTCAAACTTCCAGTGCAATGCAGAATTATAACCAACTGCCATTACCAACGTTCTTCTGGAGATAGCCAGCAGCCAGAGTGAGTAACATAATGAGAAACAAATTTGACCAATGATCGCAGCTAAAGAAGGAATAGCAACGTAGCCACATAGTATTACCGTGGTGTTACAGAGGGCATCTATGGCAGAAATATCTAGCAAATGATTCTTGACTCGCCGCAAGGTGAGGTGATATACTCTAAATGATCTATGTAAGAGGACACGATGATGTGTTTTCTGATCTAAATGTACGGTCGGGAGCCGCTTATGGAAACCAATCAGTTTGACTGGAAGAGCTCAGATTTGGAGCCCTCTAATGGACCGTCTGCAGATTTTATTAAAGCAGTCGCAGAGCTTTTAGAGACGGATGCCGAGGATATCCTTGCAGAACTCGGCTATGTTAGGCCAGATGACAGCGTCGTGTTACCCACGGCGTAGAACTACCACTCTGGGGTTTACCCTACCAGGTTTCAAAAGTGAGCCAGTTGATCTGCTATTCAACTGGCTCACTGACTTTTTGGAGCTTTCGAGTAGGACTAGTTCGGTTCTAACGTCTTATCCATTGCTCGATGTTCAATTCCCGCATCCAGGAAAACCGGGCCATAAACACGGTACCCTAACTTCTGGTAGAATGCAATTGCGTGCAGTTGGGCATCCAGTATCAACAAACTTAGGCCGCTTTCACGTGCACTGTTCTCGAGCGCTGCCATGATAGTAGCGCCAACACCACAGCGACGAAAGTCGCGCCGCACTGCAACGCGCCCCACTTTCCCGTGACCGTTTGGCAGCACTATGAGCCGCGCAGTACCAACCGCTTGGGAATCAGAACCTAACCGAGCGAGGAAATGCACAGCAACGTCGTCATATGCATCCAGCTCCTCGTCGATGGGAACCTTCTGTTCATCCACAAAAACTTCGTACCTCACTGATAAACAGAGCTCCCGCTCCTCTGGAGTGGTGGCAATATGTACTGTAGCGAACTTTGCGTTCTTACCGTGATCTGGTGTCAATTATAGCGCGCCTCTCAGTATCTTCATTTAGTGCGTAGAATCATACCCTAGCGCGCCAACATTCATAAGCATCGCAATCCGTACAACGAATTCAGGCAGGAGGCGCATCAGCTCAGCTCATCACTATGTGCCGGATAGCTATTTCATTATGGTGCACGGGTAGAAAGTGGGCGTTACACCCCACTCAGTGAGTAACTTACCAGCCACCTACCGTTTGCCGTTCGTAATGCTAACAATAAATTTACGAGCAAACATTGCAAATGGCCTCTCCCGCAATTATGGTTTACGCTTAAGATAATCTTCCTGCGTTTAGCGAAGAATAAGGATGTTGAACACGCCTTAAACTATAAATATTACGGTTTGTCGGTGCAATCAAGACCAATAAACCAGCGGTGGTACCGCATTCTTTTACCTTGTAATGTCGTACAATTTATTATGCAAAGGATCACTTCCACCAGTCAGCCAGGGATTTCGTGGCAGTTCGAAGGTTACGATGCCAGTGGCTCTACCAGCGCCACCTCGCAGAATGCCACCGTTGAAGAGGCACTGGCCGATCCGTCGTCGCCGTACTACGTCCAGGTCGCTACCGACCTCACCACCATACAGTCCGCCCTTCAATTCGCAATTAACCATAAGCTACTCACGGCGAAGACACTCGCGATACGTCCGGCACCTGCAGCATGGGCCCCTGTAACCATTGACCAACAGCAGTTGCACGTAGAGACTGAACGATGTATCGCGCAACTTAGAAGTGCCTTGAAGACAGTTCAGCGCGCTCGAAGAAGGAAGATCATTTTGGCTGTTGTCCTGGGACTTCTTTACCTCTCCATGCTTTCATCGGAGTTGCACCAGGGCTTTTCAAACATATGGTGGGTGTTTATGATTGTGGGTGGTAATTCGGTAATGGATAGTCGCCAGATTAACACCGCTGTTGAATCGCTTGTTGATGCCAATGAACCGCGAGCAGTAGGGATACTTGCTCAAACCCATAACGACTTCCATGATCGAAGAATGAAGTTTGTCACCCGGCGGGCACTACTTAGCCTGCTGCCCCAGGCGAGGGCCAGCGATGCGCGCTATTTCGACAAGGCGCAGAAGCAGGCAATCATCACGCTAGTAGATCGCGGCGATACGGAACTGAAGCTCGCCGCCCTTAAGTGCCTGGAACAAACAGGTGATACGAGTGCGGTGTGGGTAGTTGAGCAGGCCGCGCAATATGACCGCTCGCCCATGGTGCGCCAAGCGGCGATGGCCTGCCTCCCCCTGCTCATGGAGCGAATTCGTATCACGGCTGAGGCTTCCACCCTTCTTAGAGCATCTTCCACGGCAAATCTGCAGACCGACAAGTTGCTGCGCACACCATCAACGGGCGAAACAGCCTCGGATGACGGCAGACTTCTTCACGACACCGAACGCAATGCACAAGCATAGGCCGACCGCTGCGTTTCCTCATCTTGAGCCTATTCTCAGGTTACCCGAAGCAATGTTAGGGTAAAATTTAAGTTGAATTTAGAATGCCTGTGCTAAGAATAGGAGATCGGAACCATGACATGGACTCATGTTGGCCCGGCCCTGATTGCCTCATTCCTCGCCTCCATGGTGGAATTCGTGGAAGCACTTACGATTGTTCTGGCGGTAGGAACCATTCGCGGCTGGAAATCTGCGTTGTATGGCACATTTGCAGGTGTGGCGCTGTTGGTGCTTATGGTCGCGATCTTCGGTCCCGCTCTCAACCGTGTACCTCTCCATGATCTGCAATTGGTTATAGGTATCCTGTTACTCCTGTTCGGTATCCGATGGCTGCGCAAGGCGGTACTACGGGCAGGTGGCAAAATCAGCCTGCACGACGAGGCAGCAGCCTATGAAAAGACTCGGGTTAAACTTGGTGGCGTGGCCCATGGGTCTTCATCACTAGATGGCGTTGCGGTTATCACCGCCTTCAAGGCTGTAGTTTTGGAGGGGCTGGAGGTTGTCTTCATTGTCATCGCTACCGGTGCTAACGGGATGCTTATACCAGCTTCCGCGGGCGCACTTGCAGCAGGAATCGTCGTGATTACGTTAGGCATTGCAATTCACAAGCCACTCACCCGCATACCAGAAAACACCCTTAAATACGCAGTTGGGGTCATCTTAACTGCTTTCGGCACATTCTGGATCGGGGAGGGATCTGGTATGGTCTGGCCAGGTAGGGATGAGTCCCTGCTCGGTTTAGCAGCGCTGTTCCTGGTTGCTTCACTTATCGGAGTTTCGATTACTCGAGGTTCAACAAAAGTATCGGCTACTGAAACGGAGGCGGCGGGATGAATGCAATAAGTGAAGCCCTTAAGGAGTTTATTGGACTTTTTGTTGACGACGGCAGCCTGGCCATTGCTAGCGTAGTGTGGATTGTAATTGTAGCGTTTGGCCTCGCACGTGTCCCCACGGTTTCAGCGTGGCGGGGACCATTGTTTGCTGTAGGAATAGCCGTCATCCTGGTGGAAAACGTGGTGCGATCGGCCCGTCGTTAGTCCAAAAGGTAGAGGCACGCGCGCTTGCTTGCAGCTTCGGTCTATGCCGTTAAATCTGCGCACTGCGCCAGGCGCGCACCGTGTTTCTGCATTGTACCGAGAAATAGCGCGCACTCCTGCTCGAAACCGGGTATGCTGCTGCAAGCGTCGGTCAAAATTGTAATCTGGCGAATCGCGTCGCGGTGCAGATCCGCCAAATCGGTCACAGTACTCAGGAAGCAGTGCGACAGCGCCTCACCAGCTAGCAACAATCTGGTACAGTTCGTCACACTGGTGATCCATTCCCTATCGGCCAATGTACAAGGATCACTTGTAACCGGCACTTCTGCGTGTATGGCACTGTAGTGCTCGGTGAACTGGTTCTCACCCTTCAAACGATAACAAACACTCCGGCCCGTGCTTCGCTCCCAGCCTTGAAGGGCTTGAAAAAGCGGCGCGTATACAAGCGCTCCCCTACTACCAATAAGGCAGTGCGTAGGCCATATAGTAAGGCGGTACTTTTGAGTATCTTCAAGGGCGCGAGTGTAGCGGGCCGCAGTAGCTGCGTGTTCTGGCCAACGTGTCCGCCAGACTCCATCTTCCACCTGCGCCGCCGAGATGGTCGTGAACGGCGCAGGAGGGTTGCCGGCCGGATCCTGCCAGAAGGCACCATGGAAAATCTGGATGGCGTGATGGCTGTCCAACGTAACATCTATTCGTTTTATAGTTGAACCTAGTTTGTCAATAAGAAGCGCGAGACGCTCCATGTCCTTGTCCGCACCCGGCACATAGAGCGCCCCAGTTTGCGGGTTGCAGAAATCCTCTTGTGGATCTATGATTAGCAGGTGCGTCTCGTCTTGCGGCATAACCTAGCCCCAGTGGTTCTCGCCGTCGCCATGAAGTGTCTGAATGTAATTCAGCTGGCCATCATGGTAAGACAGGTGCGAAATGTTAAGCGCGCAGAGCTCAAATAGCGACCACTGTCGACCAAAAAGCTCTACTTCCGTCTGAAGGGAGTGCTCATCCAGTGCATTTATTGCTGTCACAAGCTTATTAGTGTTATCTGTTAGGCACTGTAGGGCCGACTCCACAGTATCATACTTCCCGGTAGTCGACACGAGTTCGTCATGATCAGCCGAATATCCGTGATCAATAATTTTATCGGCAAGGTACCCACTAAGAACGCCGCACTCTGCCACGATATTTACTGCAGTTCGCACACCAGCAGCAGACGATGTTGTGGCAACCGTCGTAGGGATGGCCCTAAGATCTGAACTCAGGCGTGCAGCACCCTTCTCTATACCATTTATAAGAAAAGCTCGCGGATCGAATGGACACATTGTCATTAAATTCATGCTCCTTGTATTTTCAACCTACTAGATAATACCCGTGTAAGAGGGTAGCTATGTTCTTCCCTTACATTGTAGCCGCACAAAAAATTGCCGGCCCTCAAAATGATGGCCGGCTACTTTAAAAAGACTAACTTACAAAAAAAGGGTGATCGTCGCTCGGAGAGTGAGCGCACTATCAGGATATCACTGCTACATTAACGTAGCATTAACGCTCCATTAATTTTATGTTAAGCACCAACTCTACGTTCTTGTTCCGCTGTTAAAAGCGGGTTACCGCCATAGGGCACACTGTTGCGGCCGATATTTAACTGCGTACATGCGCGCCTTACTGCCGCGAGCTGGTAGCCAATTTCAACATACTCATTGTGCGCACTATGATGCTCTACACCCCAACAGCCGGTATACCCATTCTCGGTAAGTAGCGACATGCGCTCTAATAGGCAATCACGTGCTATGCGAGCGTCAACATGGGTGTGAACCGCCAAATGTGCCAGTGCCTGGTCGCCCTCAACGGGGTCGCCCTGCTCCCAATGTCCTATGTGCAGCAGGATGCCGTAAGATGGATGGTTGACTGCTGCGGCAATGTCTAGCATGTTGCTCTGCAAGAGAGAAAGGCCCCAATGGTTCTCTGGCCCAACTTTAAATCCGTGTCGGGCGCCAAATTCGCAATACTTACGATATGTTTTCGCTACAACCTCAAGCTGGCGGGAAGAAATGCGTTCAACCTTGCCACCGGTGTCAATCCTTACCGTCTTCGCACCAAGAGCCGCAGCGGTTTCCAGGTGCAGCATTGCGCCGCGGTAGTTGGCTTCACGAACGCTATCATCGTCATCCCAAACATGAACGCCATCGGCGTGGTAATTCACAACCGTCAGGTCACGTTCGTCAACAGCGTGTTTAATCAGCTTCACCCTGTCTGGTTCAATACCCCCCAGCATCCCATTCCACAAATCGGCTGTATCCAGATTAAAGCGGTAACGACACGACTCAAGGTATCCAAAGATGTCTATACAGCCACTCGCCAGCAACCCATGTACGCTAAAACCCGCAATTGAAATGTTCATGTTATTTCCCAGGGACACGAGCCACGGAAACGGGATTTATCCGCCACTCATTGGTCTTTCGTTGGTAGTTTTTGATAGCAATACAGGAGAGGTGCACAGTGCTCCTCTCCTGCTTTTACATATACCGTTAATGGTATGTCCTGATTGTGCTGTACGGACTTATTTGTCGCGTTCGGCACCTTGTAGCGTAGCCTGTGCTGCTGCAAGGCGCGCTACTGGTACGCGGAATGGTGAGCAGCTAACGTAGTTAAGGCCGATGTGGTAGCAGAACTTCACCGACTCCGGTTCGCCACCGTGCTCACCACAAATGCCGAGCTTGATACCTGGCCTCACCGTGCGAGCGGCCGAAACCGCCATCTTCATGAGGGCTCCAACGCCTTCCTGATCGATGGTATCAAACGGGTCGGTTGGCAGTATCTTATTCTCTACATAAGGAACGAGGAACTTGCCAGCGTCGTCACGGCTGAAGCCGAATGTCATCTGCGTGAGATCATTGGTACCGAAGCTAAAGAATGCGGCATTGCCGTTCTCAGGATCCGCCAGCTGATCGGCGATAAGTGTGGCTCGTGGGATCTCGATCATGGTGCCAAACATGTAATTAAGCTCAACACCAGCATTATCGATGACCTCTTTGGCCACCTTCTCCAGGCTGGACCGCACGGTCTTAAGTTCATTTACATGGCCCACCAGTGGGATCATGATTTCAGGATGAACGTCGATGCCACGTCGCTTAACTGCCGCTGCTGCCTGAAGGATTGCACGCGTCTGCATGGCAACGATACCTGGGAAGACGATAGACAGGCGACAGCCCCTTAAGCCCATCATAGGGTTGGCTTCTCGCATACCTTCAACCGCCAACATGAGCGCTTCTTTTTTGGCCAGCTCTGCCGGGTTGTTACCGCGAACGCGCAGTTCTGTAACTTCACCTAGCAGTGTGTCATGGCTAGGCAGGAACTCATGCAGCGGGGGATCGATAAGACGGATGGTAACGGGTTTACCGGCCATGACCTCAAAGATGCCCTCAAAGTCCTTCTGCTGAATTGGCAGGAGTCGGTTCAGCGCCTTTTCGCGTGTAGCCTCATCATGGGCAAGAATCATCTCCTGCACGATGGGGAGCCTCTCCTGCTCAAAGAACATATGCTCGGTGCGACACAGGCCAATGCCTTCCGCTCCCAGTTCAAGTGCCTGCTTGGCATCGCGAGGATTGTCGGCGTTAGCGCGCACATTCATCGTGCGGATTTTATCGGCCCACACCATTAATTCGCCGAACGAGCCACTTACCTCGGGTGCAATAAGAGGCAGCGCACCCACATACACTTTGCCGCTAGAACCATCGAGTGTGATGGTATCGCCATCCTTCACAACAATGTTACCAACAGTTAGCGTCTTGTGCTCAGCACTTACTGCAAGAGCCTCAGCGCCGGCTACGCAGGGGATGCCGAAGCCACGTGCGACTACCGCTGCGTGAGAGGTTTTACCACCGCGAGCTGTAAGTACACCCTGCGATGCCAACATACCGTGAACGTCGTCCGGGTTGGTTTCGTCGCGAACAAGAATTACCTTCTCGCCAGCGCCGCCATGTACGCCATGTTCAGCTGCCGAGTCCGCGTCGAATACCGCTTTACCCACTGCTGCTCCAGGCGAGGCAGCCAGGCCGGTAGCCAGTACCGTAGCGTTCTTTAGAGCATCGGGGTCTATACGGGGATGAAGCAGCTGGTCAACATGCGAGCCTGTAATACGCATGATGGCCTCTGTCTCGCTGATAAGGCCCTCTTTCACCATGTCGACCGCAATCTTGACAGCAGCGGGACCAGTTCGTTTACCCACGCGGCACTGAAGCATAAACAGCTTACCGTGTTCAATGGTGAACTCAAGATCCTGCATATCCTTGTAATGATGCTCAAGTTTACTGGAGATATCAAGGAAGTTCTTGTACACCTCTGGATTCTGCTTGGCCAGTTCAGCAATAGGTACAGGGGTTCTTACGCCAGCAACAACATCTTCTCCCTGTGCATTCATGAGATACTCACCAAACATCGCGTTTTCGCCAGTGGAGGGGTCACGTGTAAATGC
>JAJZFK010000096.1 GCA_021805405.1 bacterium | reverse complement strand
CGATCTATGAGGCTCGAAGGGCAGGTATTACTGAGTTTGCAATCGCGGCCACGAAAGGATAACCTGCCATGGCCCGTCGACGTAAACAGCGCAACCCACTGCTCATGCGCATACTTGGCGTCTCGATTGCTGCCCACCTTATCGCCTTACCTATACTCGCCCACTTTGGGGCATTCAAGAAGGTGCAGCAAGACCTCATGAAGGTGACCCTTATGAAGCTGCCGCCGCCAAAGCCTGCGACACCACCTCCGCCAAAACAAAAGGCGGTAAAAAAGGCAAAAAAGGCTGCCAGTCACGCTAAAAAGGCCGCTCGATCTGCTCACAACCACGCCGTGCACCAAAAGCCGAATCCTTTTCAACCCAAGGTTATCGCTGGCAAAGGCACGGGATCCGGTGGTGGCGGGGGTGCTACCGTAGACAACAGCGGCAGCGGTGTTGCCGGTAAGCTCCCTGTAGCTCCTCCCACGCAACCGGCTAAACCTGTTGCACCGATTAAACAGGTAACACCAACTCCGCCAGCGCCCAAGCCTGCGCCGCCCGTGAAAAAGCCGCCGGTACAGATTGCACAAGCACCAAAGTCGCCGGTCGCACCTTTACTGCCGCCAACGCCAGTTGTTGTTCCTGCACAACCCGCAATGAGTGCCAGCAGCGAACCACAGCCGGAAATACCGGATGACCTTCGCATAGAAGCACTAGATAAGACCTGCATCGTGGAAGTTCAGGTCGACTCGCAAGGCGTACCCAAGAGCGAGTCGATCCTGCAGTCCAGCGGTATTTCTCGGCTGGACAGGCGAGCACTTGAGGCGGCGCGCAAGTGGAAATTTACCCCCGGTACCGTGAACGGTATTCCAACCGCATCCGTTGTAAGGCTGCATATTCAGTTCGAGGTCAACTGATTTGAAAATATCACGCTTTAACCGATTTAACCGGCAACGTCTGCGGCTTCCGTGCGCGCTGCCGGTCACTGCTGCAATTCTCACAGCGGGTTCCTCCCTGTTAGCACCGCGCAAGGCGTCGGCTGCCGGTGCAATCCCTACAGTGCGTACCAACTGCATACAGTTCGTGGTGATGAACCCTGTAACGGGTCGTCCTATACCATCAGCCTATGTAGTAGCCCAAAGGTCTGGTGAGAACGGCAAGTTGGTGGTTCTCAACACCTCGCAGCAAAGTCTTAACCCGGCGACCATGATGGCTGTTACCTCGGATGCGGCTGTCGAAACTATCGCACTCGCACCCGGGCAGGCGCTTAGAGTAGCCCTTCCTTCACCTCCTGGCAGGTCTCATTCTGTCCCTACATCAGATATCTACATCGTAGTACGTGCTGCGTTGCTCTTACGCAATGAAACCGCACCCGGCGTGGTAACGACGCACCAGCAGATTACGCAGAGCGCTGCCGCTACTGTAGGTGGGAGCGTGCTCGAAATCACAAAATCTGAAGCGGGAGTTGCAACTGACTCCAGTGGGCAGGAACACGTACGTGGTGAGCATGCAGAGATTGCCTACGTTGTAGACGGCGTCCCACTTCCAGATACGCTTTCTGGGCGGCAGGGCTCAATCGTAGTACTCTCTACAATACAGGACCTCCAGTTCCTCACCGGCTCGTTTCCGGCAGAATACGGCGGTCAAACAGCAGCAGTGTTGAATATCAACACATTGCCACCTGCCCAGCACGCACACCAGGATGTCGCACTACAGGCTGGTTCGTACGACACCACCAACGGCGATCTAACACTGCAGGGCCCTTTGGGCCGCAAAGCTGGATACGTGCTCGATTTTGGCGGAACGCGCACATTGAACGCGAATGACCCACAGCAACCCAACAACCTTACAGCCCACAATACAGGCGCGGGTATTAACGAGTTTGCAAAACTACGGTTTCGCCCAACCACGGCTAACACCTTTACGATTACGTTAAGTAGTTCGCCTAATTCAATGCAGCTTAATAACCGTACGGGCTTGCCGTCGAGCTACGCGGACGTTGGACAGGGCTTCGGCTTCCTTGGTCTGCGAAATGCCAACGGCGTACTTCCAACACTGGCTGCCATCCACCCTGGTGGACTGGGCTCGGGCGTAATTCCGCTACCCTCACAGCAATCGGCGGGAATGGCCATCAGTCAGAGTGAGCAGAACGAGTTTGGCGTTCTGGAATGGCAGCACCGGTTTAACCAACAAGACCATTCGGTACTTGCAGTTACATTCCTTCATTCCGGGCAGAATCTGTACAATAGCAACCCGGCAGTAAACCAGTCTGCTCTACCGATAGATAACTCTATTGAGTTCAATCCTACCGTTGCCAGAAATGTACACCACGTGCAGTTTGTTGGGAGCGTTACGTTGCCTAGAAAGAGCCACCGATTTAAGGCGGGTTTCCTGCTGGACAGCCAGAGCGGCAACGAATCCTACAACATTATTCCCGCCAGTCAGTTAGCACTAGATGCCCTTGCCGCAGCTGCACCCGCTCTTGCACCGGCCGGAAGCGCTCAGATGACACCGGGAGCAGGAGGTACTAGTACACCGGCATTAGACGTTAATGGCAACCCCGTGTACAATGCGACAGGGCCAGCGCCAGTAGTAAACGTTCACAGGTCTGGATTTTATCGGGCTGCGTATTTGCAGGACACCTGGAAAGAATCCCGCCGGTTCACCATAAACTATGGTCTTCGATATGATTGGTTCAAACAGGGCCAAAATCTTGGGCAGCCAGTAGTTGACACAAGCTTCCTGTCACCGCGCTTCAACTTTGCCTACTCACCAGATCGGCTGACTTCGGTGCGATGGAGCTACGATAGGCTCTTCAATTTTCCGCCTATCGCCCAGGGTTCCGTAGTAGGACAACCTATTAAACCCGAAACCCTGGACCAGATTGATTTCAGTGTGCAGCGCGAGATTGCAAGGAATCAGTCGCTAAAACTTGCGTACTACATTAAGGACATCAAGAACCAGGTGGATACTGGACTGCTCATTCCGGGTAGTGCCATTGGCCTGTACCAATCGGTCAACTTTCAGCACGGTGGCGTTCATGGATTTGAGCTCTCGTACGATGTCTCTCCCACAGGTGGACACGGCTTTGGCAGCTATGTAAACTGGAGCTACTCACTCGCCGCGCCTGCCGGGCTAGATAATGCAGGGCAGCCGTCACCTCAATTTAATGATCATGACCAACGGAATACTGTGGACACGGGGCTAAGCTATACATGGAAAAGCAATGCTGATGCTTCCATTGTTTTTTCATATGGCAGTGGACTTACAAACAGCATCGTACCTCCATCGCTCTTGCGAACTCCAAATACGGACGTAGATCTGCATCTGGCAACGAGCCCCAAATTTCTGTGGGGACATGGCAGCCTTGCCCTAGACATACAAAACCTCATGGATAGCAGAACGGTTATAAACTTCCAGTCTGGGTTTAGCGGTACGCGGTTTCAGAATGGAAGAACCATCCTCGTCTCGGCCACTAGTCATTTCTAAAACAATAACTACCTAGCCAACAAAACGAGCTGCCAGAACGATCTTGTCATTTCTGGCAGCTCAATTTAGTTACCGGTTAAGTCTAGGGTGTGAGTTCCTGGAAATAGCTGCCTCCGGCGATAAAACCGGTAGTCCAAACAGAATGCGTGCTTGGGTCCACCGCCAGCGTATGAGCAGTCTCAATCGCGTTCACGGTGCCGAGAGCTGTTAGACCGTGCGTAGTCTCCTGAACCACG
Organism: bacterium; assembly: GCA_021805405.1. Classification (GTDB taxonomy): domain Bacteria; phylum Armatimonadota; class Chthonomonadetes; order Chthonomonadales; family Chthonomonadaceae; genus JAJZFK01. Next base: position 5,782 of record JAJZFK010000096.1, on the reverse strand, counting down.
GAAATCTTGCCATGGCACGCACAATATATGCGCTTAAGCCCTGAGTCAAAGGCGATCTGATCAACTCCCTTGGCGATGCGAGCCGTCGAGATTCTCTTCCCAGTCTTAAGGTTGATCTCAACCACTACACCGTTCTGCCCAGCACTAAACAGCATGCCTGTCTTGCTGTCTATCGCCATACCGTGGGGCGATAGCGCAGGAAGGCTCGACCAGGTTGCCACGATCTTGCCGGATTTCGGCGAGATCTTTAGAACCGTATTGTTGCGCTTTATGTTCTGGTAGATGTAGTTGTCGGCAGAGTCGTAGCAGATGTATTCTGGCCCACTAGGAATCGAAATACTCTTTACCAGGCGGTTGTGGCTGGTATTTACGACGAAGATAGCGGTGTCGTCGTCATGATCAGCATAGAGCAGTCCGGTGCGCGTATCAAGGGCAATGGCGTCTACTGGCCCGGGCGTTGCGATGATCTTCTGAATAGCCAGCGTAGATCGATTCAGCACAACGATGCGGTGCTCTTCCTCGCCGCCCAACAGGATGGTGCCGGCCTTACGGTCAACCACGATGCCCTGAGTGGTTCCAACGTTGATGGAGGGCATAACCGCTTTGGTCCTGAGGTCAAGCACCGCCAGCTGCTTTACGCCTTTGTGCGTTGCAAAAAGCCGGTGCATTCCACTGTCTACGGTCATATAATCAAACCTGCCGGAGCCGCCAGGAATACTGATTGGCTCATGCACCTTGAGCGGGGCCGCAGCGGAAGCAAATACCGCAGATCCAGCGATCATCATGATGGTAGCAGCAGCGTACAAACTTCTCACAGAAAACATTATTACAACCTTCCCTTATGTCGTGCAATTACTGCCTGCCGCTGGGCGGTCAATTTGGCATTTGTATTGGGGTCACCATCCTGGCGCGGTCCACATGCACTAGCAACCATGCCAACCACCAGGATTACTGCAGCGGCAGCAATGATCTTATTTGGTCTCATCGGTTTGAGGTCTCCCACAAAACACCAGCTGCCCACCAAGTGTCGCTTAGCCGTTACCCCAACGTTTGTGCGAACTTCATTTGCAGCTGGCACTATGTTATATCACAATTGGTTACGGATTAATCTTAGAATGTGTATAGACATCCACAACTGCCTGCTGGCACGTTTCACCCGCGGTCTGCAGGGGGTACTGTCCGGCCAGGCTCCCTCCAGGGCCAACTCCCACGGCACCAGAGTAGTCACCGATGGTGCCAGGATCGTTGCAGAAGAGGAGTCCATCTGCCTGGTTTGCGGGGAAACCTACCAAGCCGTAGCCAGTGTATTCGCCAGTATTGAATTTAATGGACTTTGCGTGGCCGTCTGCAAACCCGAAAGCGAGCATTTGCATGTGCCGTATGGACTGGCTACTATAACCATCTGGCAAAGTGCTGAATATGTTATCCGCCGTTACACTGTAGGTGGGTGTATCGTATGTATCGCCGTAGGCAATTGTGGAAGCAGGTGCCGTTATGGAGGACATTGAGCGGCCGTAGCGGTTGCCATCCGGAGTTTGCGGCATTACCATGCCGTAACCGCCATCGCTTACCCAGCCCTGATTGTAGCCGTAACCCAGGCAGGTCTTCTGGCTGTAGTTTCCATCCTCGCATCTTGGCGTGCCATTGCTTCTCAACGGCCACTGGTTCCTATCCGGGCAAAAGAACATGTCCACGCTCTTCACGTAGGGCTGCAGTATGACATAGTAGTCAAAGTCTCTAAGACCCTGTGGGTTGGTAGCCGTCACAATGCCGCCGGTTGTGCGGTCGTGCCGAACCATCGGTGTGGTTTCATCGTAATCCTGCACATACATGAGCATAGCTAGTGTGGTCTGTTTGAGGTTAGAAACACAGGTAATCTGACGCGCTTTTTCGCGCGCCTGCGCGAAAACAGGGAACAGTATGGCCGCGAGTATTGCAATGATGGCTATAACCACCAACAATTCAATGAGAGTAAATGCCTTGCGCATTCGAAGTTTCTCCTTCGTCAATAGTAATCCGGAAGTCTAAAGTTAATTGCGTTCGACTTCCTTAACCGTAATTAAAACACAAGTGCATTAAGAAAACATTAACAAAATATTAAGCAACTGTTATACTTGATTTATCGTGATAATTCTTAGTGATCTCTAAGTGTTTAGCCAAAATGAGACCGAAATTTCCGTCAAAATAACTAGATATACCAAAACCGCCCACTTACCAATTACTAGATGCCCCGATTGCACTTTTGGCACTTTTGGCCTAGTTCAGCAGGACATAAAAAATTTTGGTTGACAAATTTTGTAACTTTGATATAATAGACACGTCATGAATACCAAACCTGCTTTGGATACGCGCATTTCACCCTCCGTTGAATATGTTACGGGGATGGTAATAACCAGGATCATGTCCGGAGAATACCCGGTAGGCCGCTGGCTGCCCAGCGAGCGTGAAATCGCAGAAGAGTTTCATGTTAGTCGAAACGTCGTGAAGTCTGTGGTGAGAGAGCTTGAGGTCAGAAGCCTCGTACACTGCTCATCCAGATGCCGCACCATAGTAACCGGGTTAGCCGACCGGCAAACAGGTTCACGAAACGGTAACCCACGGCCTAAACGACATACGTTGGGATTTTGGATATGGCCAATGACAGATTATCCATCGACCGCGGCCGTAGTTACCGGGATAAACCGAACTCTCAAACACGAAGAATACCGGCTTATGGTAACAGGTGCAACTGCACCCTCATGGGCGGACGCCGCGCGATCAGAGTCAACATTCCTCATGAGGATGGCAGACGACGAGGATCTGTGCGGGCTTATATTGTGGTGTATTGGTGGTGCGCAGAGCCTTCCAGCTTTGCAAACATTGCGGCACCGGCAGATACCGCTAGTTTTCATTGATCGCCGCCCTCCAGCGGGCTTTACCGCTGATTACGTTGGCATCGACAACGAATGGGCGGCTTTCGAGATTACCACGCATCTCATTGCACAGGGGCATCGCAGAATTGCACATATTAGCAATCTGGATAGTGCGTCACCAGTCGCAGAGCGATTGAACGGCTACCGAATGGCGTTGAAACAGGCTGGTATACCAGAAGATTTGGCGCTGATAAAGCAGTTGGAGGATCCGTCCTCCAGTGATGACATGGAGTGCAAGCAGCTGTTGGCAGAACTGGCCGCTTGCAGTGATGCGCCAACTGCGATTTTCGCGGTGAGCGACTTTGCTGCTCTTCGAGCGATAAGTGCCCTGCGAGCGAACAATGTGCGGGTTGGAGAGGACGTAGCCGTTGCTGGCTTTGACGGTATTGAGCGGTGGCATACTGGCGCAAGAACACTGACCACTGCGTGCCAGCCATTTGAGAAAATTGGGATTCAGGCGCTTCGGCTACTTATGAAGCGCATTGAAAATCCGTCGCCAGGTGCATCTACTGACGTTTTACTGGAGGCACCCATCGAGGTTAGTTCGAGTACTAGGCCGTAGGAAACAGTTTAGGAGTTTGCATCTCAAGTTGCAGAGACCAATCTGTCAATATGAATGGTTAAGTGGAGGATTAGCTCATGAACCAACATCATCGCCGCGCATTCACGCTGATTGAATTACTGGTAGTAATCGCAATCATTGCAATTTTAGCGGCCATTCTTTTCCCCGTTTTTGCACAGGCACGAGAAAAAGCTCGTGCAATTGATTGTGTTTCAAATGTCAAGCAGATAACGCTTGGAATTCTCATGTACATGCAGGATTATGACGACACAATCATGCCTGTTAAAAACGATTCAAACGGTGCCAACGCCTCATGGGGATGGTTTGATGGCGGTACCAGGCTCGACTGGGACGCCGTTGTTCTGCCGTATGTCAAGAGCCCACTCGCCAGTGGAGCCTCGATTTTTCACTGCCCGGACCTGGAGGCAGACTTTTACCATCAATGGAGCGCCAATCCAACTAACGGTGGACCTCAGTGGGCGTCCATGTTCGTTACTTATGGTCTCAACATAGACTACCTTCAGCCGGATCCGGGCTGTGATCCAAAGCAGTTGCTCCCAAATGCGCAATATGTTTTCGGCTACCCTGTAACTGAGGCGCGCATTGAGCAACCAGCTAGCACTGTGCTTGCCACCGATACCAAGCCAGCAGTTATCCTCTCCGGCGGGTGCACAGGTTGCTTCTATCCCAGCAATATCGTTGACTCACCCGCAGATTACGGCCCGAACGTGAAGGCCTGCGGCATAGATGCCTGGGGCTACAATGACGCTTATGAGAGCGGTCCACAGGGCATTGGAGGGCCAACAGGAACTGTGGATACCTCTACAGACGAGTTCGATCCACGCCATTCAAATGGTGGAAATGTCTCCTTCTGCGATGGTCACGTAAAGTGGATGACGCCGGGTGCACTCGCTGCAGGTACCAACTGGAATGTAAACAGTTCTGACGGAAAAGTCGCTATTACTGATCTGTCACAGTATCTCTGGTCACTGAACAAGTCTGGTTCGGACCTCTAAACCATCAGCGTTACAGAGCTGCCACACTTGTGGTGGCAGCTCTGTAATCTTTAACAGGAAGTTAGCATGACACACCCACTAAAATTAACAATCACGGTTCTTTCAGCCGTTGTCTGTATCGCTGCCATTGCTGGGTGCCACCAGGATCCCAGCGTTACCGCGGCTCCGCCTGCCCCCAGTGGTGCAGTAGCCCCGCCCGCCGTTACCCAGCGCTTTCCACATCACCGGCTCCCACCGCTTGTGGTAAATGGCAAACCTAACGGGGCAAACAATTCGGTACCTTCCAAATAGTACCGTTTGTTCCCTTCTGTTTCCTCGCTGTGTGCACTCATTGCTCAAAGGTAACGCCGGTTGCTCTCGACAAGTTCAACTGGCGAGTTTGCACCCAATGCATCTATAATCCTGCAGTTTTATAAACAGTAAGGCGTTCCCACGGGAACGCCTACGATGCAGAATTCAGTTCAACGCGGTCATGGCAAGCAGAAGTTCTAACTCGCTTTTTCACTCAGTCCTCAAACTGCACTCTGCAGTGGTTATTCTTCAATCTGGCATGTCTACCGCGCCACCACCGGCAAATTTGAAAGTTACCAACCTATCAGGGTATAATTACCCGTTCAGAGTAACCCACAGCATTTGCTGCAGGTCACTCTGCCGTTCCAGTCTACTGGAATGTTATCCCGCTTCACGTTCATATCGATGAAGCCAAATCGGCGCATAGCGCCAGAATGACCAGGGGAGTTCTATTTAATGCGGCATTACGAAACGATGTACATCGTTGATCCAGACGTGTCGGAAGAGACGCTGGAGGCCACCATCGCTCGGTTTAATAAAGTGATTACCGACGGCAATGGCGAAGTTATTGAGTCTGGGTTGTGGGATCGTGGCCGAAGGCAGCTCGCTTACCCCATCAATCGCAAACGTGAGGGCATCTACGTTCTCATGCAGTACCAATCCGAGGCGGACGTACCCAAGGAACTAGATAGGCTGTTTCGCATAAGCGATGATATCATGCGGCACCTAATCATCCGGACAGACGACAAAGAGGAATAGAGGATTTCTGGTATTCTGCGTGTAATTTTCCAAAACAAGATAGGGGTGCCGGGCTGTTTAGCCAACACCACACCAAATCGCTGAACAGGAGAGTTTGCCATGCTTAACCGTGTCGTACTCGTAGGACGGCTTGTTGCAGATCCCGAAGTGAGATACACACCGGCCGGTATTCCGGTTGCACAGCTTCGTGTTGCGGTAAATCGCATCACAAAGAACGAAAGCGGTGAGTACGAATCGGATTT
>JAJZFK010000346.1 GCA_021805405.1 bacterium | reverse complement strand
CATTCCTAGATTACACTCGAACCTCAGCTGCCATTGCACCAGCCAATGATGCCGTGCATGTGCGTTGCACGTGTGGTGCCGCACGCAATATCGCTTCCAGCCACATACATACACACCGGCGCACATCGGTTGCCAGCAGGCATACACTGGCTTAGCCTGCCCACATTCTGGCGTTTGCATAACTATTTCAACGTTATTCGGTTCCTTACTGGTAAACTACATTTGCCTCGTTGGTTGCAAAAATTTCAATGGCACGTGATGATGTCGCGATGCCGCTCTCTTAAAGAGGTGTTTATGGTTTCAAACAGAATTTCCCTGGCTGCACTCGCTCTATTTCTACCTGCAGTGGTTGCAGGTGCACAGAACGTGGCACCAATTCGCCCGCCTGCCGCGCCACTGATAGTGCGCAACCCGTACGTTAGCGTTTGGCAGCCGGCCACCAGGATTGCAGGGCACTGGTCCGCCTTCTGGACTGGCGCTACCAAGGCAATCAGCGGCATCGCTGTAATTGACGGCAAGCCCTACAGATTTTTGGGTGATGCAATGTTACCGGCTGATTCCGGCGTTGCCGCACTTCCCAGTATGCACCAGCGCTCCCTTGATGTAACGCCAACCAGCACACGCTACCGGCTAACCGGGGGTGGAGTGGAGATTGACCTCGATTTTCTTTCGCCAGTTTTCTCCGCAGATCTACGAAGGCAGTCGATACCTCTTGGATACATGACAGCCACCGTGCATTCCACGGATAGCGGGACGCACACTGCGGTGCTTACCTTCGATATCTCTGGTGAATGGGCATCTGGTAATGCAAGCGAACCCATTGTATGGGCGCGGCACACCATTACGACTGCTGGCAGCAAAGTACTGGCATATACTATTAGCGCCGCTACGCAGAAGCCACTTACTGAACAATCGGACTATGCCGGTTGGGGATCCGCGGTATTTGCGACGAAGGATACCACGGGGCTTACGTCCCAGGTTGGGCCGGACTCAACAGTACGCGTACTGGCAGCAGAAGGCAAACCGCTGGACGGCAGCGTAGATAGCGATATGCCCAGGCCGTTAAACGAGCGCTGGCCAGTCTTCGCTTACCAGGCACGATACGCGCAGGTTGGGACTGCTGCTACCAAACGATTGGTATTTGCGCTCGGTTTTGAGCGCACACCTGCCGTTAGTTACCTGGGCAAACCTCTTCAGCCGCTGTGGAAATCCTATTGGCCAACCTGGCAGGCGATGACCTCTTTCTTTTTGAGTGATTACGCATATGAAAGCAGGTACTGCTCCGCTGTCGACAACCGAATTGTCGCAGATGCCGAGCGCGTTGGCGGCCCACAGTATGCAGCTATCTGCACGATCGCCTTCCGGCAGGCCTTTGGTGCCACCGAACTGGTGGGCACAAAAGCTAACCCATGGATGTTCATGAAGGAGATAAGCAGCGACGGTAATGTCTCCACAGTTGACGTGGAATACCCCGCCTATCCGGTCTTTGAGTATGCCAACCCAGACCTGTTGCGCCTCTTGCTGCGCCCATTGCTCGCCTACGCGGAAACTGGTGGGTGGCCCAAGCCGTTTGCAGAGCACGACATAGGCTCGTCGTACCCAAATGCCTCGGGTCATAACGATGGCCGTGAGGAAGATATGCCGGTAGAAGAATCGGCAAATATGCTTATCATGTTCGATTCTGCCCTTTCGCATATGCCTCCCGCACAGGCCCGCGAGTACAGCCTTAAGCACTACGCCATACTGAAACAGTGGGCAGCGTACGAAGTCGTTAACGGCCTCGATCCCGCACTCCAGAACCAGACAGATGACTTCACCGGCTTCATCAAGAGCAGCGCAAACCTCGCTCTTAAGGCCATACTGGGTGTTGGAGCCATGGGACAGATAGCGCAGCATGCCGGCAACACGGCAGACGCCGCCTATTTCACCGGGGAAGCGCACAAGCTCATTGCAGGATGGGTGAAACTCGCCACATCCACCACAGGCCCCCATCTCGTGCTCGCGTATGGACAGCCAGATACCTGGAGCCTGAAGTACAACGCCTTCCCGGACAAGGCACTACGGCTTCACCTTATACCGCGATCTGTACTTGCCATGGATTCGGCCTGGTACCTTAAGCAGGAGAAACCGTTTGGCATCCCGCTCGATCTTCGGCACACCTACACAAAGACCGATTGGGAGATGTGGACAGCTGCTGCGACCGATAACCCGATGGTACGCGCACGCATCATCAACGCCATCTACCGGTTTGCAAATACCTCAAACTTCCGTGGAGCGTTTACGGACTGGTATGACACGGTAAGCGGGCAACAGGTGGGATTTGTGGCCCGGCCTGTAATTGGCGGACTGTTCTCGCTACTGGTTCGTGATCACGTTACGGCACGACTAGCAACCATTAAGTAACCGATCCTTCCTTGTGCTGCCCAGTTGCATGGCTTGCCGCTGGGCAGCACACAACAACATCACTCACCTCTCATTCAATATTTGACCCTATCTCACGCGAAACATACCGCAGGGCCTAAAGTAACCTCGGTATAAAACCTCCGGTAAACCACGCCTCGTCCCCCGCACTTATGCCAAAAGCCACAGGCTAACCGCCTTGCTGCGCCCTATTAAGGTATAATATAAATTGTGCTTAGTTTTGCGCGTGATGGTACTACTTCCGCATGGCGCATATTTGAACTTTTTTTGGGCGTTTACGATAGAGGATGAAATGACAGATTTTGCTGACTTGCAGTTGCGAAATGTTGCGATTATTGCACACGTTGATCACGGTAAAACGACTCTGGTTGACGCTCTGCTGCGGCAGGGCAACGTATTTAGAGCTAACCAGGAGATCGCTGATCGCGTTATGGACAGTAATGACCTTGAACGCGAACGCGGCATCACCATTGTAAGTAAAAACACCGCCGTGTCGCACAATGGTATAAAAATTAACATTGTGGATACCCCTGGTCATGCCGACTTTGGTGGTGAAGTTGAGCGCGTTATGGGCATGGTAGACGGCGTGCTGCTACTTGTAGATGCAGTAGACGGTCCTATGCCGCAAACACGCTTCGTCACCTCCAAGGCACTCGCTATGGGCCACCGTGCTATCGTGGTGGTCAATAAGATTGACCGAAGCGACGCCAGGCCGGACTGGGTGGTAGATCAAACCTTCGATCTGTTCGTGGAGCTGGGTGCCAGCGAAGAGCAGCTTGACTTCCCCATCGTCTACACCTGTGCGCGTCAGGGCACTGCCACCATGGACCCATCTGTCCTTGGTACCAACCTGGACCCTCTGTTTGACGTGATGGTGAGTCACCTACCGGCCCCCAAAGGCGACCCCAACGGCCCATTACAGATGCTCATTTCTAATCTCGACTACGACTCCTACCGTGGGCGTTTCGGTATCGGCCGCATTCACTCTGGTAAGGTCCACCCTGGTGAGAGCATCGCAATTGTAAACAGGCATGGCGAAATTCGCTCTGGCAGAGTGGTTACCACACTCGTCTTCCAGGGCCTCAAAAAGGTTGAGCAGGACGAAGTCTCCGCTGGCGAAATCTGCATCATATCTGGCCTACCTGATGTCGGCATAGGGGATACCGTCGCAAGTCGCGATAATCCCGTAGCAGTACCCAGTCTGCCAGTAGACGAGCCAACCCTGCGCATGGCGTTTGGTGTGAACACCAGCCCGCTCGCTGGTCGCGAAGGGCAGCATTGCACCAGCCGCAAACTTCGCGATCGCTTGTACCGCGAGCTCGAGACTAACGTGAGCCTGCGAGTAGAAGAAACCGACACAGCCGACGTCTACATGGTGAGCGGTCGTGGAGAACTCCACCTGGCTATCCTTATCGAGACGATGCGCCGCGAAGGCTACGAGCTCCAGGTGGCCCAGCCGGAAGTAATCATGCACCGTGATGAAAATGGCAAGGTTACTGAACCCTTCGAGAGGGTCTATATACAGGTAAGCGAGGAGTACCAGGGCGTAGTTGTAGAGCAGATGGGTCGTCGCAAAGGTGAGCTTCAGGATATGCACCTCTCCAACGGCAGCCTTCACTTTACCTACCTGGTACCAACTCGCGGACTTCTGGGCTTCCGTAATGAGTTCCTCACGTCCACGCGAGGTGTAGGCGTAATTCACTCCCTGTTTGAGGGCTACCATCTTCACGCCGGCGACATTGGCAAAACCATTAACGGCTCGCTTATAGCATCGGACACGGGCATATCGACCAGCTTTGGCCTTTCCAACTCTGAGGAGCGCGGTGCTCTCTTCATCGGCCCTGGTGACGAAGTGTATGCCGGCATGATTGTGGGCAAGCACCAGCGTGATACCGATCTTGAGGTAAACGTATGCAAAGCAAAACACCTCACCAACATGCGGTCGTCCAACTCTGAAATTTCTGTGCGCCTCACGCCCTATACTGAGATGAGCCTTGACCGGTGCATTGAATATATTGGACCAGAGGAGCTGGTGGAAGTAACGCCCAAGAAGATACGAATGCGCAAACGCGTACTCGATTCTACGCAGCGAAAGCGCGCCGAGAGGACACTTGCTGGCACTCGCGGTTGACAACTTTTGCGAAAAGTGTGATAATTAGTGGGTCTCCCTGTCCTTATCACCGGGGACTTTGTACCGGTACCATATGAGCGTGCTAACAGCAGGCGAGCGAAACCAATCGTTGCGGTTTGCGTATGTCATATGAGTAGCATATCTGCCTGCAGCAGACTCCAAGGAGGCTGGCGGTTAAATGGCATCGAATCCTTTTACACGTTTCTGGCGCTATTTTAAGGCGCTGCTAAATGGCAAACTGGATCAGTACGAAGATCCGGAAGTGATTCTTAACGAAGCGGTTCGCGAGATGAAAGATAACCAGATCAAAAATCGCGAACTGGCTGTTCAGGCAATCACTGAAAAGAACAACCTGCAAAATGTTGTCGACAAAGAAGAGCGGATGGTTGCCGAGCTCGAAAAGAAGGCAACAATTGCTCTACAGGGTGGCAACCGTGATCTCGCCCGTCAGTTCCTGAAAGAGAAGGCACTTCATGAACAGACGCTGGAGAATATGCGTGGCAACCTTGCATCAGCGATAGAGTCATCTGAAAAGGTGAAGGTCGCAATCCGGCAGGAAGAAGACAGAATTAGGGTGCGCACTGCTGAGGCACTGGCCATGAAAGCCAACCTGAAGCAGGCACAGATACAGATTAAGATCAACAAAGCGCTAGATCAATTTCAATTTAGCGAAAATGAACAGCAGTGGACGGCAGCAAGTGACAGGATACGGGGCCTGCAGAGCGAAGCATCTGCGCGGGCAGAGATCGCGTCTACCAGCATCGACTCACGTCTGCGTGAGATGGAATACAACCAGATGGATGCTGCTGCTGATCAGGAGTTGGAAAAGCTGGAGTCCAAACTCTCAGCGAGCCCGGCAAACGCGTATACCACTGCGACTACCCAGCAAGTGCAGATGGTGGGTGCTGGCGGAGCCGCAGCAAGCTCCTGTACTGCTGCTGCACCATCGGCCGCTGAGTCGGAAGTTGACCGGCAACTCGCAGAACTGGAAGCCAAGCTGAACCACAAATAGGGTGGGCCAATGAGTATTCCAGAGCGGTTCTATCGAATCGCGCGCGGCAAACTAGGTGACCTTAAAGATTGGATTGACCGCGTGGATACCGAATACGCGGCCGATCCATCTTCACGTGCCGCGCGGGAACTCGATGCGGCGATAACCAACCCTGTCGTCTCCCCTCCTTCCAGGCCAGCCAACCCGGCAACTACTACTCATATCACCCCAGGTAGTATCAACACCCAGGCGGTGCCAGATCCACTGGGTTATCACTACAAGATCTTTGGCCTGGAACCAGGTGCCGATTTCGCCGATGTCGAGACATCGTATCGAAAGCTCATTGCGCGCGCCGATCCATCCCGGTTTCCACTAGGTTCCGATGATGCTGCAAAGGCAGCAGACATTCGCAGCCGTATTGAAACCTCGTTCAGAGCACTGAGGGACGAACTCGACCCTACTGCGCGCCGGTTTGACCGCCTTGAATTCGACTTTGTAGGACCAGGAGAGGGTACATCCGATGGCCAGACCGCCCAAGCTTGACCCACAAGCTGTGCAAACAGGTCTAAATAAGCTTCCATTGTGGATACTGGATGGCAATGCCATTGTGCGCCATTTTCAGTTTTCATCGTTCGTTGGTGCCTGGGCGTTTATGTCCAAGGTCGCACTGCTTGCCGAAAAGATGGATCATCACCCCGATTGGCACAATGTCTATAACGTGGTAGATGTATCCTTATCTACCCATGATGCGGGCGGTATTACAGAAATGGACATGCAGATGGCAATGGCCATCGATGGCCTGCTGTAACTTCCCCAACGACTATTCATAAGAAAGCCGGGGAGGCAGCAGGCTTCCCCGCTCCTCCATCGGATTGAGAAATATATCATGAGTTCTATTGTTTACCTTGACCACGCCGCAACTACGCCGGTTCTGCCAGAAGTATTAAACGCGATGACGCCATACTTAACCCAGTCGTATGGCAATCCTTCCGCTCTGCATCAGGCTGGCCAAACTGCGCGCAGCGCCGTAGAGTATGCGCGGCTCTGCGTGGCCCGCACCCTGAACGCTGACCCTGGAGAGATTGTATTTACGTCGGGCGGTACAGAGAGCGACAACGCAGCCATATTTGGCGCGGCTCTAGCGCATCCGGAAAAGCGGCACCTCATAACATCACCCATTGAACACCACGCTGTCTCAGAGCCACTTCACACGCTGGAGAAGCAGGGCTACGAAGTGGAGGTTGTGCCCGTAGATCGCTACGGGCGTGTAGACGCACAGGACCTGGCAAAGCGCCTGCGGTCGAATACGTTGCTGGTTTCCATTATGTACGCGAACAACGAGGTAGGTACCATTCAGCCAATTGCTGAAATTGGTGCGTTTTGCCGAGCAGCAGGCGTGCTCTTTCATACGGATGCCGTACAGGCGTTTGGAAAACTGCCCATTGATGTGCAGGCCCAGAACATAGATATGCTTAGTATATCCGCACACAAATTCTACGGACCCAAGGGCATCGGCGTGCTCTACGTACGCCAGGGTGTCACCATTCACCGGTACCAACAGGGAGGTGAACAGGAGCGTGGTCGCCGCGCCGGAACTCTCAACGTTCCAGGTATCGTAGGACTTGGTAAGGCAGCAACTCTGGTATGCAACGAGATGGAAGCAGAGACTTACCGCCTGGGCAAGCTCACCTCCCGGCTTATCCAGAGAGTGCAGGAAGAGTGCGACAACGTGTACCTCATGGGGTCCGTTGAGCACCGGGTACCCGGTAATGTGCACTTCTGCGTACGTGGTCTGGAAGGTGAAAGCCTTTTGCTCGCACTTGACGCGAAGTCGATTTGTGCATCTGCTGGTGCAGCATGTTCTGCCGGCTCGGTAGAACCTTCTCACGTACTTAGCGCAATGGGCGTGGATCGTGATTTGGCACGTGGTGCGTTACGAATATCGCTGGGCAGGGCAACAGACGAATCGTCAATCGAGAGAGCTGCAACTGTCCTCACGCAGTCGATTCGCGATTTACGTGCTTTGTCAATGGCTTAAAAAAACATCCTTGACAAAAAACATGGCTTGCCTTATAATACCAATATACACGCTTGGGGTGAATGCCCGCTGATGATTTAATTGCGAACTGTGGCGCAATTTTACATGAGCGAAACGTATAATGTTTTAGAAGTAAGTATTCTCGATACTTTATTCATCCCAGGCTCGTCTATTTCGTAGAAGCAGTGAACAGCAGCAGATGAACCGTACACCACGTGCAGGCGTTTACGGCAAGCAGTGAAGCTGAACATCGCGTAGCGGATCTCTTTCCGGTCAAAGTTACCGTAGATATGAGATACAGACGACAATCTGTGAAAATATGCACGTACTCGGTAATGTAGCAGGAGCAACGACTTCTGCGCATAACCAGCAAATGAGGAGTGGCCTTGATGACGAACAAAGCCGTGGTCCTGGATCCACCTGGTGTTTACGAGCGCCAGGAAACGAGTGCGACGGAGATGGACCCTGAGGCAGGTCTCCCTAGCACGTCGGAAGCTCCGCGTATTCCCTCTTCTCCCACCTCTACGCCAAGTAATGTCCCTGCCACTACCGCAAAAGCCCCAACGAGGCGAACACCTCGAGTGCGCAAGTCAGCCTCTACAAAGTCGGATGCAACTGTGAAGGATCGCACTTCCATAGAGGAGCAAATTACCGTGGGAAAGGTTGTAGCAATTTCCGAGGTTACCGAGATGGAAGGTGCTGCCCACACCGAGCAGGCAGAAGAGAGCGAGCTTTCGGTGCTCACCTCCGATGTTGATGGTGATGATTCGTTTGACACCGAGCCGAGTGATGATCTGCTCCACCTATATGATGTGAGCCTTGCAGATTCGGACACAGATGTTGAGGCCTCTTATGCGTTTACCACACCTGTAGCCGTAGTCACGTCCCGTCCGAAATCACCCTCCCGTGCATCTTATCACGACGAGCATGACACCCACCGCGCAGACGAAAGCCTCCACCTCTGGATGTGCCGCGCACGAGGTGCTCAGCTCCTGACTGCTAGCGAAGAGATCCGGCTTGCGAAAGCAGTACAGCGCGGTGACAAGGCTGCCAAGGATAAGCTGACCGAGGCAAATTTGCGCCTGGTTGTTTCAATCGCAAAGAAATACAGTGTACGCGGTATTCCCCTACCCGACCTCATTCAGGAAGGAAACATAGGGCTTATACGTGCGGTAGAAAAGTTTGACCCCGACAAGGGTTACCGGTTCAGCACCTATGCTACCTGGTGGATTAGGCGAGCTATCGCACGAGCAATCATCAACCAGGGCCGTACCATCCGTATTCCAGTTTACGTGGCCGAGATAATCCATAAGCTGGTAAAGGCTTCAAGCCGACTGCGCCAGCAGCTGATGCGCGACCCAACGGTTGAGGAGATTGCACGTGAACTTGAAATTACAGTAGATCGCGTAAACGAGATCATGCGGATAGCGCTAGAACCTCTATCACTTGAAACTCCAGTAGGCGAGAAAGACAACAGCCAGTTATCGGACTTTATTCAGTCGCACACAGCCGTCTCCCCTTCGGAAGCAACGCTGAACCTTATACGCCGTGAGCAGATTGAAGACGTGCTCGACAAGTTGACGCTTCGTGAAAAAGAGGTGCTTCGAATGCGTTACGGCCTCGATGATGGCTATTCTCGCACGCTCGAGGAGGTTGGCTACTGTCTGCATGTTACACGCGAGCGTGTACGCCAGATAGAATTGCGTGCACTCAAAAAGCTTCGCCACCTGGGCCCAGAGGCGCTCATTCGCCAGTAGCCGGGTCCGTCGGTAATGCAGATATCTAAACAGATATTATTCGTAAGTAGAAGGGTGAGGGTTCTGTGGATTGCAGACCCTTACCCTTTATTCTTGTGACAGCCACAGGATCAAACCGATGTTCAGCAGCGGTGCCGTTGCGCCGTGGTATACTATATTAGCAAT
>JAJZFK010000068.1 GCA_021805405.1 bacterium | reverse complement strand
AGACGTCCCAACCCTGAGCGCCTCTAGGATGACGTTGAAGTGATTGTCAGGCTGCATTGGTGCCAACGGTGCTGTAAGTATAACTCCAAAACAATCAGCAATAAACGCAAAACTTAACAGGAGAGCAATCGCTGGCGCAGTTCGCGGTATAACCATTTTCCCGCGAACTGCGATTATGCATCTTAGCCCTTGAGGAGCGCCACACCAAAAAGTCCGCCAGCTACCTTTCCGTTGGCAGCGCGAAATTCAACACGAATAGAGTCATCTGCCATAAGCAAAGTTGGAGGAATAACGTACGTCATCGTGAAAAAATGGGTGGGGTCATCATTTTCCAGCGTTTGTGTTGCTATCCTGGTACCGTTTACCATAATTTCGAAGGTGCGGTTTCCCGTGTCACTTCCCCAGTACGAACATAGCAGGGATGCGCTCTTTACGCCCTTGGTGGCAAGCTGGTAACTAAAGTTACCACCATCGGCATCGCGCCAGGTGTTGCCCGCGAAATTACCAGTGCCACTATTGCTGGATTGCACAGCGTGCTGAGCCTCGGATTTTGCATCGCCTGGAACCACATAATCCTGAATACGCGCAATAAGTGCCCGGTTTTGCACCGCACTTGCAGCTTCGCTAGCAGCATAACTGCTGTCCGATCCCGTTGCGTACCAGTACACTGTTGAGACCTGGTGAATGATATTGTACAGAGGCACTAACGAATAGTTCTGTTTAAATCCGGCGGTAATAAAGTCCAGTGGATGATTACGTACCTGGTGAATGTGGCTAATTATCTGAGCCGGCGTACAGGGCAGGATTTCCGCACCATGCAGGGTAGATTGCGGCGCACCCAATCCTGGCATTATTCCTCTGTGGCCGCTGTTAGGAAGTATGCCGCCAAGCACCAGCGGGCCGTACATTACGGCATTCATGTCAACGTTATCCGGCATGGGAGACAGGTGAAGATACATTGGCAGGTGCACGTCGATCGTGTCTCCGTTGTGCCATAGCCGAGTTACAGAGTAAAAGGAGGAGAGCTTCATGTTCCTGGCAATGGGTTTGCGATTCACGAATATGGTGCGGCCAGCACCCGCCCAATAGGGAACGTGGAAATTTATCGTTAGGCGTGTAGGCGACTTAACATTCACCACAAATTCAGCATCAGGACTTTTCGGAAAGGCGGTCTTTTGCGTAAGCTTCACGCTTCGGTCATGCCATCTAAGAACAGAGGGCACGTAGAGGTTAACGTACAGCAGAGACCCACCGTGAAAGTAGATGCTATCGGAAAGCTTTGCAAAGGACTCAACCCCCGTACCGTAACAACACCAAAACGTATCCGTTGGGGTGCCAAAGTTCTTTGCGTAACCGGCTGCCAACGGCGTATAGTAGATCATCATTCCAGTTTTGGGGTTTTGAGCAGGAAGAATACCGTTGAAATAAGCGCGCTCGTAGAAATCCGCGTACGATGGCTTGGGGTTCCACTCAAACAGGTCGCGCGTAACCTTCAAAATATTGTAAGTGGTGCAGGTCTCCTGATTATTAGCGGCCAGAGTGTTGGCAAGCAGGTTGGGGCGCCCCCAGAATTCGCCCAGATTGCTTCCACCTGTGGCATAGGACCTGTGATCTGCTACACGCTTCCAGAAGTAGGACACCAGTGTACGATATGCTGGGTCACCAGTTAGTTCGTACCTGCGAGCGGCCCCCAGTGCCTGAGGAATGTGGGTGTTGGCATGGATATTCGTGAGGTCGTCGTGACGCAGTTTTAGGGGACCATCGAATACATGCTTCTGGAACATAAATGCAAGTTTGTAGTCCTCGGGCTTTTTGGTCACCTCGTAAAGATGAATAAGTGTATCCTCCATGCCGCCAAATTCTGTCTGGAGAATCATCTGCATCTTCTTATAGGAATAGCCGCGATCACGATGCCAGAAGTAATCTGCCATTTTCTGATCGACCTGAAGGGCCAGTTTGTCTCCACAAAGCTGGTACATATCCAGCAGACCCTGCATAATCTTGTGAATGGTGTAATAGGGTGCCCAAACTTGCTTACCCGAATCGAGGCGATCAAAAAACGAGACAGGGAAGGCAGAAAGGTAACCTGTGCCAAGGGCATCCTGGCACTGCGCCATTCCCTTAACAATTTCTTCACCACGCTGCTTAAGCTGCATATCGCCCGTGCTATTGAACATTAATGCGCAGGCCGAAAGGTAGTGCCCAACAAAATGGCCGCGAACCTCACAGGTTGGCGCTTCCCAGCCGCCTAGTGGTTTGCCTGGCGCCGGAAGTCCTGCAGTAACCCTGAAATTTAGCAGCAGACGCTCTGCAGGCAGCGATAGCAGGTACGCCTTATCGGCTTCCATTTCACGGTATTCGTGGCTCGGGAGAAGCCTAACCTCATCCAGGTTGAAAGGACGTACTGCGGGACGTACAGAATGAAACGGTGTAACACTGCGTCCCCCTGCTAGAGCGGTGCATGGCACCGCAAGGAGGGCCAATATTGTTGTAAGCTTTTTCACCAGCTAACCTCGTTAAGTTGGGTACCCAATAATCTGGATACCGTTTTCTAAATAATCTTAATATAGTTTATCCCAAAGTAGAATTATTCCTTCCCTATAACATTTGCTAATGCGCATTTCGGTTCCGGTTTGGCAGAATTGGTTACTCGTAATCTATCCCAACCGTGTGCGACCCACATAGGATGCCAACAAAAAGCGGCTCCAGGGTGCTGTCACTCTGGAACCGCCAAATGTGCACACAATCTGCAACATTAGAACTTGAGCTGAACCTGCGATGTAAGCATATTTGCGTTAGATCCGCTGGTGCCAAAGCCGCCATCACCGCTATTCGCAATGATCTGATAGGCGAGGTTTAGCGAAGTGCTGCCAGCCAGGTTGAGGTTGGCACCCAACGTGATGTACTGCTCAATTGGGTGCGAACGCGTACCTGTAGCCGATACGCTGCCTGCAAGGTTGTAAAACACGCCTTCGTAGCTGGCAAGAAACTGAAGTTTCTTGCTGCAAGAATATGTTAGCCCTGCGGTGGCATCGCCAATATTACTGCCCATAGTGAAACCTAACCCTGGCCCGTATACGCGGTTGCGTGCGCCACTATAGAACTTGCCTCCCAGGGACACACCCAGTTTGTGAACCAGCTTGCATCAGACGGTAGCATACGGTCCTTGAATATTAGTAGGGCTAAACCAGTTACCTACCTTATCCCAGGTACCTGCCGACTGGAACCGCGGATCGATATATTTGTAGCCCAGAGCTATATTGGCACCGTAGAGCTTGTAGGCTGCGTTTAGCCAGAAGGCGTTGTTGTCATCGTTGCTTAAGCCTACCGCACCTGTACTAAGCGACGCCTGCGTAACCGATTTGGCAACCTCGCCGTTTATTGCAACAGGACCGATGTGGTGCAGTTTGAAATTCACCCCGTAGACAGTTACGTTGTTAAACGGTGTGGTTGGCGAGATTACGTTGTTACCACCCAGGTCGATAGCTGTAAGCCCCAGGTCCATCACTTTACCGATAGGTACATCAATATGCAGGCCCATTACCTGGGTGGCTGGCATTGCACCACGGGCTGCCGCGCCCTCTACTTTAGCAGAGCTAAGCGCACGTGGCCCAAATAACGCGCCCGCAACTGGCTGGTTAATAAGGACACCGGTTGCTGTTGTCGTCACAGTCTGATAGCTACCCGCAAACACCTGGGTGGTCGCGCTGCCGAATTTGTGCGTGTACTTGATACCGTCCTGGATCCACTCGAAGTTCTGGTACCAGGGAAGATTAAAGTACACATCATGATTGGGCCGGAAGTAGGTAAGCGGGGTCAGTTTCTCGCCAAACCTGCCAAGAACAAGATCACCACCCAAGACCGGAGCAGTAAAATATGCCTTGTATAGAGTTGCCTGTTCTTTCTCGGAGGATGCTGGGTTAGCCGCAGGAATTCCGCCCTGTTCAGTTTTGCCATTATCGGTGTAGCTTAAATAGTTACTTAACACTGGCTCAACCGCAAAGCTGGCACCACCCTTAAACTTCATGCTAATGTTGAGGTGCAAATCATGCACGACATTCACACTATTAGTTAGCGAGCTTGCGCCGGGGTGAAACGCACCGCTGTAGTCGTAGAAAGAGTGCCGCGAAAGCGAACTGGCCATTCCAACAAATAGATCGCCTTTAATGACTGGCATATGGTCAATTCGCTGCTGTAGGGCATCTACCCGCGCCGTTAGGCGTGATAGCCGAGACTGCACCGCACGCACATTTACGCCAAGAGTTGCAAGATCAGTCTTAAACTCAGCAGTGAGGCGCGATAGCTCGGAAAGCTCGTCAGGGGTCATTCCTGCGGGCCCTTGCGGACCTGCAGGCCCCTCTGGCCCTGCGGGACCAACGTCACCGGCTGGCCCGGGTGTAGACGGCAGATTCTTGAGCATGCGATCCAGGCTCACGGCAAACTCGTAGCGTGTAAGAGACCGCTTACCTCTAAAGTAACCGTCGGGATATCCCTGAAGGATTCCGTGCTGCTGCAGATCGGTGATTGCCTGATATGCCCAGTGATCGGTAGGCACGTCCTTAAACGGGTTGTCCTGCGCTCTGGCAGCAGTCGCCCAACCAGCGGTAAGAACAGCAAGCGCCGCGGCAAGGCACGGCATAGTATTCCTCATTTATAACCTCCTGAAGAGTGAACAAACTCCAAATGTAGCAGTGTTGCCTGCACAGTTGCCAATGCACATCAACACTGTTTCACCTTGCCAACAGGCTGAACCCGGATCGATACTGCAGTAGCCAGAGGGTTATAGGGAGTTTCCTTGTATCCTGCCCTACTAAACTGGTAGATATTGCAGTACGGTTTAATGGCTAAGCTCAGATGGTTTGGTGATTACAGATGATGATGCGGAATCTAGCCAGTTAAATAGTCAGCTGGCAGATGCGAGAAGGTAACAATTAAAATAATACACGAATTACCCGTGAATTAGGTTAGTATGGCGACTATCACCGTAATAAATTTCTGTTTATTACCCCAGTACTCATTATAGGCCGATTAAATAGAATACATCACTGCCAATTAGTGAAGCTTATCTGTCCAGTAATCCATAAAGCTTTCAACAAGCAGATTCTGGGCTTCCACCCAATCGGGAAGCGTGAATTGCTCGGCTCCGATTCGTGTAGCGGGATGTTGAACAGTTTCATTGGAACGCAGCACAAGTACACCACGCGCAGTAACGAGGTTAAATTGTGCCCTACTCACAACGTGAGATGGCTCGTAACCACTTCCCTGCAGGGGCACAAAGACATAGTGTCCGCCAATTCGCTGGGGGCCGTCAAAGTCGGCCACAACAAGTGCGTCCGCGTGCAGACTTGCACAGAGCTTCGCGCATAGGCGAAGGTTCAGTCCTGGATAGGCTCCTCCAGTTATTTCCCCATCTTTCAGGAAGAGTTGTCGTGCACTTAAATGCTCGTCACTTAAGGCAGCCGCAATATTTGGCGCAGGTACCAGCTTTAAACCTAGGCGGCTTGTGATGCGCGCGGGTAACCGTTGCGCGGCATCGCTTTGCAGCCTGTGGAGGGCGGATTTGTAGGCTACCTGAAGGCTCGCAGTTTCTGCCGGTGTTTTGCCATGTGGTAGAGCGCTTGCAGGTATTCCAAAGAAAGGAGGAACGACCGCTATCGTATGGATAGTACCAAGAACCACGCGCTGCTCTTTCGGCTTTAATTGCGGTGTGGCACTTGCCAGTATTGCAGGAAGAATGAGAACCGCAGCAAGACAGAACGCTCTCATGTTAACACCTTTCTCAGGCTCTATTACGAATACTCTTCCTAAAAGCTCCCACCTAAGCGGGCAGGCACAGGACATCATTACATGACTATCTTCGTGCGTACCTATGCTTTACTCCGGCTGGAGACCAGGTTGCATCGTAATACGGATGCAGGTTTACGGTTGGCAGTTTTGGTGCCGATGACACTGTGGGCGAGTTCACTTCTGTGCCCTATCAACGGCGACTGAATAGAATATTGTATCTCCACAACCTTAACTGGCAGCACCACATGCTCCTGCGCGAGATATATCTCCACCACTCGACGGCAATTCTTTTCCGCACTTAGCCCTCCATGCATTACTAACCATAAAATAATCCATATGCAATGCGGCTGCAGTTCCAGTGCAATAGTAGTATTTTGGGGACGTATGATAGTGCCTAAGTGCGCAACAGCAAAATTGAATCGGTTAAATAACCCGACCAAGGAAGTGCGCGCGCCGTCAAGTTGACGATTCCTTGGGTGCCAACCCATTGGAAATAAAATACTTGCTCGAGGGCCAGCATCCTCTCCTGGTTTAGAATGCCATCAATATTTTGAAAGTTATAAGGACGATGTGTACTCACCTAAGAACTTTAACCACGGGTTCACTTTCAATACATTGACATCGAAGCAAAGTTAGCCCAACCTGGCAATTGAACAGATGCTACAACTGCAGGATGCAAAAAAATTTTACCAACGACAAGGAAATTGTCGTTCGCGTGAAGAACAGATACCAATAGTAGCACCCATTAACGCGATGGCGAAATAACGCGTGCGCCGCGCCATATTCGACCATACAGGATCCGTACAAATTACAGTGAAAGGGCATAACAGCAGCGGCATCGCATTTCATCACTCCGTCTATATGGCCGCAAATGTTGCAGGAATGATACTCATTGCTGCAAGCTTTCATGAAACTTGGGCAGTTATGCCAAATAGTGCGTTGAGTTTCCCGGCCGGTGCCTACTACAGCGCGCAATTTTCTAGCACAATCAAGCTCACAGGGCTAGATACAGGTGTTTGGCGCGTGTTGCTTCCTAGCGAAGTGGTTTGTGGAGCATCTCAACTATTTATAGGGGTCAACACTAGCTCTGCTAACGCTGCTATGGTGCAGATGTTTTCCGCGATGCTTTGCCTGGTCATTGTATTGCTGAATTTTGGTCGGTTACCTGGGCCAATCCTGGCGCTTGCAGGTTCGGTACTTTTATGCTGGGTAGCTTTGGAAAGGCTAAGGCCAGCAGTGAGTACTAATGGCGTGGTTTTCTAATGTAAAATATTGCTATCGATTTTGGTCATCATTATCCAATCTGTGCGTAACTGAATAACCCAATGAAAGATTGAATGGCACGCAGCCTTATCCAGCGAGGTTGCGCACCAGCTGTTCATTTAACGAGGTGTCTGTCCAGATGAAAGCCGTAATTATGGCGGGTGGCGAGGGTACCCGGCTTAGGCCGCTTACGTCGCAGCGGCCTAAGCCGTTGTCTCCTGCACTTAACCTGCCTATCATGGAGCACATCGTGCTGCTACTTAAAGAGCACGGCATCACCGACATTATAGTCACCCTTCACTACCTGGCCGACGAAATAGAAGGGTATTTTGGCGACGGATCGGAATGGGGAGTGAATTTGGTCTACTCTGTGGAAGACACCCCACTGGGTACCGCTGGAAGTGTTAAGCAAGCTGAGGATTACCTCAAGGACGATACATTTTTAATTATTAGTGGCGACGCGCTTACCGATATCGACCTCACATCGGCCATAGTCTATCACAAAGACAAGCAGAGCGTTGCTACAATTGTGCTGGCCCATGTGCCCAACCCGCTGGAATTTGGTGTTGTCATTACAGATGACGAAGGACGCATTCGTAGATTTCTGGAGAAGCCATCGTGGGGCGAAGTATTCTCGGATACAGTAAATACAGGAATGTACATACTGGAACCGTCTATATTTGCTTACATGGAGATGGGCAAGAACTACGATTGGAGCCACGACATCTTCCCGCAAATACTGGCTGAGGAAAAGCCGCTATTTGGGTACATTATGGATCGCGACTACTGGTGCGATGTTGGCAACCTTCAGCAATACCGCGAGGCGCAATATACCGTTTTAAACGGTCAAACACGGGTTCGCATTGGCCACGCAACCAGTGAAGGACGAGCCAACGGCGTGTGGGTGAGCGAGGGCTGCGAAATCGACCCAACCGCTCAAATTCTGCCGCCTGTTGTTCTGGGGCGCAGCGTCAAGGTGAAAGCAGAGTCGGTGGTGGGTCCTTATTCTGTGATTGGCGATAACTGCATCATAGAACAGAAAGCAAAAGTTCATCGCAGTGTGCTGTGGGATAACGTATACGTAGGTGCTGAGTCTCAGCTAAGCGCATGTACGATATGCTCGCATACCGTCATAAAGGATAATTGCGTTATTCAGGAAGGTGCGGTAGTTGGCGCACGATGCCGCATTGAAGAAGATACAACCATTCGTACCCAGATAAAGCTGTGGCCAGACAAGATCATAGAGGCTGGAAGCACAGTAACCATGAGCCTAATCTGGGGGCAGAAATGGGCGGGCTCGCTTTTCCGCAAGCAGGGTGTTACGGGCATTGCGAACATTGAACTTACGCCAGATTTCGCCTGTAAGCTGGGTGCCTCTTACGGCGGATATCTGCGTAAGGGTGCTACTGTGGTAACTAGCCGCGACTCTGGCCCCGTTGCGAGAATGATGAAGCGCGCAATGATCTCTGGCCTGCTCTCGGTGGGTGTTAACGTCCTTGACATGCGATCTATGCCGCTGCCACTAGCGCGACACAGCATACTGGGATCGCAGGCTGGCGGAGGTGTACACATACGTCTCTCAGATGAAGACCCCAAGATGGCTCTCATTGAGTTCTTTGACGACCAGGGTGTGTATCTATCGAAAAATGCAGAACGGAAGGTGGAGACAATCTTCTTCCGCGAAGATTTTCGCCGTGTAGACGCAGACCAGGTGGGTGTTCTCGAGTTTGCAGGACGAAGTATTGAGCAGTATTCAGAAGACTTCTTTCACCGTCTTAATATTAAGGACGTTCAGAAACTGCGTCTAAAGGTAGTTGCAGATTTCGCCTTTGGCAGGCTTGCCAATGTGTATCCTGCTATGCTGGGTCGCATGGGTGTTGAACTTATAGCGCTTAACGCTTACCCAGACGTTCAAAAAACACCTAAGACGCCTACCGCACGAGCAGCATTGCTGCCAGGCCTTGCTCAGATCGTGCAGACGTTGCGTGCAGATATGGGGGTCCTGTTTGAGGCGGACGGCGAACGAATGACTCTGGTTGATGCCGATGGCACCATAATTGGTGGCAATAACCTGCTTGCGCTTATGTCGGTACTCGTAGCAAGGACACATGAGCGAGCGCGCCTCGCCGCACCAGTGAACGCACCACGCATGTTGGAGCCGCTGGTTGCCATGCACGGCGCGACCATTTTGCGCTCCAAAACCGAACCCCGCGATTTGATGAAACTCTGCGTGAGAGATGCCTCCGGTAACCGCAAAGTTGATTTCGCAGGTGACGACAACGGTGGGTTCATCTTTAGTGAATTCCAGCCGTCGTTCGATGCAATGTTCGCGTTTAGCAAACTCATCGAGATGCTCTCGAAAACGGGGATAAAAATATCCGAGCTGGCCAAAGAACTTCCGGGCTCGTTCCTTCAGCGTGCGGTGGTGCGATGTCCTTGGGAAAACAAGGGCCGTATCATGAGGGTGCTCACTCGCGAAGCACACGACATGGT
>JAJZFK010000268.1 GCA_021805405.1 bacterium | reverse complement strand
AGCCCTGCGCCAAGCACGGGGTTGTGCTCCGCAAGTTTAAGCGTACCCTTCCACGTGTACTCGCGGAACAGCAGCGATTTACTCGCCGTAACTGGTCCTGTCGGCTGGGATGGCAGCGAACGGGCGACGTGTTGAATTTTGACCGGAGCCTGCTTGACGGCCCGCGCGCGGAGCGGCATCGCTGATGGGATAGCCGCTGCCAGTGCAAGAACCCATACAATGGCGAACTGCTTTTTAAACGGCTTTACGGTGCCTACAAGCGTGCAGAGCGCAGTCCAGAGTATGATCTCCACCACTAGTACACCGATTCCTGCCCTGGAGCCAGAAAGCATTATCGCAGAAATCTGGAATACTAGCGCCAAACCGCATAGCAGTTTTGCAATGCGCTCCTTTACACCTACGATAAGTGCCATAGAAATGGGTACTACGAGAATAAGATAGCCTGCTAGAAAATCTGGATTAATGAACGTCCCGAATATTCGATAGTAGTTAACTCCGTTATGAAACATAACCAGGTATTCGCGAACGCCCAGAATACCTTCAATGGCACCAGCCAGCACGATTGCAGATGCTACTGTAACTAGTTGGTCTCTATCACCGCAAGCACGGGCAATTATAGCTGCTGCTGCCATCGCGCTAGTGAGTCCGCATAGGGCGTTCAAACTAAGGTAGAGGGCGGGCGAGTGAACTATCGAGATAAGAGCCCACAACAGCACGAGTGCGGCCGACGAAGCGATGTAGGGGGCAGCACCTAACTCGCGCGGCGTGCGCCACTCACGCCACGCAAGCAGCAGCATCGCAATGGCTATAGGCACGCACACACCTGCTATGGCTGGCATCTGCAGCCACATCTGCCAAGTGTCAGGCGCTGTGAAACCGGTATCCTGTGGGGTAGTAAACCCACCGTCTGCAATGGGTATCAGTGCTAGAATAAGCGCGGTAATCCACAAAGGCAACCGGTGGAGCATCGGCGTTTTAGAGGCGCTGTTTGGCGATGGCTTCGTGCTATTGACGCGATTCACTGTGGTTTTCCTGTTGGTTTTTCTTGGTGCGGATGCTATTTGTGATATGTTTAATGCGGTAGCGAACGAGCTGTCCCATTGCTCGCATGATTATACCTACAGGAATAAGCGGGCGTATAATAATTGGCGTTGTATGTCTATAGTGTTTGCGATAGAAGAGATACTGGCTTCTATGAAATTCGTAGGTCATACGTGTAGGCACTTTATCACTGCTTCGCCCAATGAAGTGTGTAATGAGAGCATCAGGAAAGTAAGTCACCTTCCACGTGTCGGTCGTAGTCTCGCATAGAGGAGCAAAGTTAACGCGTCTGCAAAGATCCACGTCCTCGCAATACATGAAGTAATCTTCATCGAATATACCGATCTTGTCTGCAACGGTTCTCCGAATCATCAACGCTGCGCCAGAAACCCAATCTACGTTGCGAGGGGAGCCATGGTCCCAGTCCGACATGAGATAGTCGGCGTTATGCTTGTTGCCGGGAAACAGTCTGCCCAGGGGCGTATTTCGAAAAAAGCCAGTAGCGAGATTTGGATAGTGCCGACATGAGTATTGAAGGGATCCGTCTGCATTCAGTAATTTCGGTCCAACAATCCCGGCTTCAGGGTGCGAATCCGCGTAGCGAAGTAATTGTACCAGGCAGCCTTCGTGAACTTCTGTGTCTGAGTTGAGAAACAGGATATAGCGACCTTTGGCAACCTCTGCTCCGCGGTTGTTGCCGGCCCCAAAGCCAATGTTCTTCTTGTTTCCCACGAGGTGCACTTCAGGAAACTCGGATGTCACCATTTTGCGGCTGCCATCTTCACTCGCATTATCTACAACGATAATTTCAAGGACGATGCCGGTACTATTGTCCTGCAATAGCGAAGTAAGGCACCGCCTTAGAAGCCGCTCGGTGTTCCAGTTTAAAATTACGACTGATATATCGATTTTCGCGCTCATAGCAGCGAAGTCCTTTGAAGCCAGTTCTGCACCAGTTGATTTGAATTAGCATTCGCATACTGAATGTCCGCATCTAGCGATCCATCGCCGCCTGCCATCCTTCTTACGTATAGGCCGAGTATAAACGCGCTGCTACCCGCTGGCACTTCTTTGCGGAACACGTTTGCAACCGTGTTCATCCTAGCCTCCAAGTGAGGTACTTTCAACAATCCTGCTGCAACAGCGGCGGCCGCTCGTTGAAGTAACCAGTAGATGCTTTTATCTTCGCCCTCCACGGTGTTAAACAGATCGCTTAGTGGAAGAGGGTGAGGCGATAGTGTAGTTGACGCGGCAGTGCGCAACGCAATTAGCGCGCGTAGGAGGTGCTCGTGGCAGGCGACCGCAGAGGGAGTGTGAGGCGAGGCTAACGGAGCAACGTTAGCCTCGTTGCCGTCACCCAGACGACGTGTTAGCAGGATATCTGCCTCTAACTGCTGCAGAACGTCGACCGCGCTTCGCAGGTCCTCAACCGCAAGAGTTTTCTGTGTAGATTTCGCGGTAGAATCACCCGCATTTAGGAAGAGGTGGTAGGAAAACGACAAGCCCCTTGCAGCAGGCACGAGGGCGGCCGTAACGGTAAGATTACCCTGAAGGGATGCTGCGCGTAACATGGAGGCTACTTCGCTGTAACTTACCTCGGTAGCAGGCACAGTCGGTATATTACCATCTGTAAGTAGTACGAGAGTAAGCGCTCGGAACGCACCTATGCTTTGCAGAGACTGCCCTACTACAAACGGTATAGACCTTACCACTGCGCCTAACGGGCTTGTATTGGCTAGGCCCGGCGCGGTTGATGGCGCACAGAAGGGCGCAAATACCACAGTTTTCGAGTCGTCATTACAATGTGCAAACAGCCAGTCTGGTTTACCAAGGATTTCAAACCAGGGTGCAGTCTCAACAACCATTAACGACATGGGTGGCCTGGAACACGTGGTTCCATCTGCACCCGAATTGTGTGGCCGGTATCCTGCGGAGTACAGTTCAAGATCTGTGCGCCGTTCTACCGGTGACCGGTTGACTACCGCGCGAGCAGTTGTGGTATCTTCACACTCCAGGGCAGCCGCAACAAGGGCACTGCAGGTCGCAAGTGAACCATTCTCGAGATTAAAGAATTGCGAAAGTGCGTTTAGCTCCTGATGCCATCCCGCCTCGCTAAGCATGGTTGCAATAGCATCGACCGGTTCGGGGTTGTCACCTACTGTATCCAGGAGGCGCTTGCAAGCTCGCACCACCGTGCTGCGCCTATTATGTTTCAGGTCATCGCGTACAACGATTAGTGGAGCTACCCATGCGCCAGGCAGAGACGCCAGCTGTTGGATTGCGTTCCAGTAGCCGTGTTCCCCGTCGATTCGTGCGGTGCACTGGGCGTAGCCGTAGACGGCAGGTACGTAGTTGCTGCTGGCAAGTGCTGAATTCCAGTAGTATTTCGCCGCGTCGACGTCGAGGTTATCCTGCTCAAGTGTGGCAGCAATGTTTGCTAACACCACCGCATTTCCTGGTATTAGACTGTCCAGGCGGGTTAGCAAGCTTAGTGCACCATCTACGTCACCTGAACGACGCAGTACTGTCGCGGCTATAATCACGGCTCGTTCATCGTTAGGATAGTCGCGTGCCAGATCTGTGGCTTCGGTAACCAGTTTAGAGGCGTCATCACCCAACAGGCGAGCAAGAATTTGATCTCCCCGTTGAATTGCATCACCGGCTGTGCCCATATTTGTCGTTCCGCCTGGTTCGCTGTTTATATTCATGGTCGCGCCCTGTTACGCTTCAGCGCCTGCAGCCATGCGTGTGGCCAGCTTGCCGCAGCTACAAACAACCGCAGGGGTAGGTAAATCGGGTTCGAATAGTGCTTTCGGTAAAAGGTGAGCAGGGCACGACGCGACTCCCATGCCATTGCAGCACCTGCCTGCGAGGTACCTGCACCCCCATGGTGAATTATCTCAACTTCTGGAGTGAAGTAGATTTTCCATCCAGCTCGTTTGCAGCGAAGGCACCAATCGACTTCATTGAAAAAAATGGGAAACTGTTCATCCAGTATGCCAATCTCCTTTAGCACGCTAGATCGCAGTAGGAGAAACGTTCCCATCGGCTGGTCGACCTCCTCAACGTGTTTGTAATCGAGCCATGTCATACGGTACGAACCCGCCCAGCGGCTACGTGGCAGTAAACGGCTTAGGCCCGTAATTTCGCAAACGATTCCCGCAGGGGTAGGAAATCCCCGCACCGATCGTTGAAGGTCGCCATTGGGGTGGACCTGGCGCACGCCTAAGGCACCAGCACGAGGATGCTCGTGCATAAATTCAAGTGCCTTGCGCAGTCCATCGCTCGGCAAGACAACGTCCGGGTTTAGCAGGAGAGCGTACTCATCGGTACAGGATTCCAGAACCTGATTGTTTCCTCGTGCATAACCAACGTTCTCCCGGTTAGCAATTACCTCGCACTGCGGATAGTTGGTGCGCACTGCCTCTACAGAGCCGTCATGTGAAGCGTTATCAACTACCACAACCCGAGGTGGGGCGATGCCAATCTGCCCGTAAATGGAACCCAGGGCGTGCAGGAGCAGATCCCTGGTATTCCAGTTTACAATGGCGATTGTCAAATTGTCTCCCTTTGCGGCGTCTGTCAACTAAAGAGCTCTTCCAACCGCTTCGGCAACACGTCTCAACTCTACCATGAGCGCTGCGAACTGTTCTGGTGTGAGGGACTGAGCACCATCTGATAGCGCCTTTTTTGGCTCTGGATGGACCTCGACGATGAGCCCATCGGCTCCAGCCGCGATACCCGCCCGTGCCATCGCCGGTACATACCGCGTGACACCCGTTCCATGTGAGGGATCCACAATGACAGGTAGGTGGCTGAGGTGCTTAAGCACTGGAACCGCATTAAGGTCCAGCGTGTTTCGGGTGTATGTCTTGTCCAGTGAGTAGAGACCACGTTCACAAAGGATGACCTGCTTGGTGCCATGGTGCAAAAGATATTCTGCGGCAAGCAGAAACTCATCAATTGACGCACCAGGTCCACGCTTCAACAGGGTAGGCCTACCGGCCTTCCCTGCCGCGATTAGCAGCGCGTAGTTCTGCATATTCCGTGCACCAATCTGCAGGATATCGGTATGTGCAGCGAGCAGTGGAACGTCTTCTGGTGCCATCACTTCACTCACTGTCACCATACCTAGCGCGTCTCCTACCTCTTTCAGCAGGATGAGACCCTCTTCGCCAAGCCCCTGGAATGAGTACGGACTTGTACGCGGCTTGTAGGCACCGCCTCGCAATACGCTGCCACCGGCGTTTTTAACGGCTGTGGCAGATGCATACAGCTGGTCGCGGCTCTCTATGGAGCACGGACCTGCAATGACTACACATGAGTTACCGCCAATGGTAACATCCTTGATTTTTACCACAGTGTCTTCGGGCCAGAACTCGCGCGATGCCAACTTGTACGGCCTGCTGATCTGCACAACGTGGTCTACGCCCGGAAGTGCGGATATCGCTGCGGTGAGTGGCTCGCGCGCCGTGGGAGGAATCGCACTTGCGACACCGATCGCGATATGCTCGTCACCAGGTAGTCTCAGCGGTTTGAGCATATAGGATTCAATTGTGGAAACTACCTCCTCTACCTGCCCGGCGGTGGCACCTGCTTGCATCAAAACCATCATTGGTTGTTAATTCTCTTGGTCTTTCTTTGAATTGTAATATTGAGTATGAATAATCACACTACTATTTTAACTCATAACCATGTCTTGGTGGGAAACTGGCCCGGATTGCACCCACTCCCTATCGGGTCCCTACAAGTTGGAAGTCTGACGGTTCAATTTTCGTTGCCAATGTCATCTATAGGTAGATCTAACCGTTTACGATAAACCAGCTTGTTAAAACAGGAGCCCGGTGCGGTCCAAATGGCGCATCGGGCTCCCTAGTCTGCTTCCAGTTCCGGTGGCCTCATTATCTGGTACACTGTGGATACCAGAAGGGGCCGCTAGTGTAATGATCATTATTTGTCCTTGTCAACCAGCGCTGTAACATGCCAGTCCCATAGAAAATGGTCCTGTGCATTGGCGGCTCGGATCCGAGCAGCAGTTGCGTTATCCACGATGTAGTCAAATCCTGCAACCCTCTGTGCATTGACTACCAGCGGATGGTCACCTGCCCTGGGCGACTCTAAAAGGTGATGCTCATAAGTCATCGTGCCTTGATCATCTACAAAATCGTAACTTGGCATATGGTTTGCAGTGGGATATAGAACATTGCCGTCCGCATCCAGTACACGAGCACCCATAGCCCGGTGAGCGCTTAGACCGCAGGCAATAACTACCAACCCAGAAAACGGACCAGTATCACTGATTGGTGTGGTTGGTATATCAGACAACACGTGTGCCACAGCCGTTGGCAGCACAAAGTGTGCAGCAATTGGAATGTTTATTGGCGCTGGAGAGTCGTGCCGAACTACTAACGCAGGGGGGGGAGCAGTAACAATCGTGGTTACAATCTTGCTCGCTAGCGACCTGGTTACTTCCAGCAGGTTTGACATCCTGCCGCTGATGGTCGCACCGCCGCCAGGAAGCAGCTTGCCAGTTGTGCCATCCAGCACCTGAACGGAAATGTCTACTGCCCCATTAATCTGGAAATAGCTACCTGTTACCAGTTCACTTGCGTTAAGGATCTTGCAAACCTGGCGTACCTGGTACCCCGTAAGTCCATCTGCAGGGTTCGCGTGAATTGCACCTAGGGCAGCCACAGTATCGGCGGGCTGTGCCAAAGTAAACTGGCCGAAATGGGCAAGATCACTTACCAAAGTTTGAGAAATGTATGACCCTAGATTGCTGTCTGGTCCCGCAAACTGGGCAACCGCAAGCAAGGCATTTGGAGTTTTGCTTTCCGCCTTCGTCTGGGCGTGAGCTACTGTAATGGGCGCCGTCATAGATACAACGGCTGCAAATGCATGAATATATGAACGACGCATTGGTCCGTACCCCTTACGAAATACTTGGTTGTGCACTAGCACAGTACAAAATGTTGTTCCATAAGCCAACAGGGGGTTTAACAGGTATAAACGCTAATAAACGACTTTACATTGTTCAATTCTGCGAGCAGGGCAAAGGAAAGCGGTGGCTGCTAACGAATTGCAGGATGGTAGATATCTTCCCATAGCTTCTTGAGAAACGCCGTACCATGCCGTCTGGACTGTTACACGTTTCCGTACTGAGATCACCGTTGAAACCCTTGTGGGATATTCGTTTATACGCAGCGAGAGCAGCCTGCGGCAAAGGTCTTTCGTGGAGGCTATGCGAAATGTGAGTGGCTTAGCATTTCACCGCGCTCATGGGGGCGATATGGCGCGACGTACGTTACCGACGTTTGGGAAGCCGAAACTTTAGGTAGCTAGAAACCCTACAGACAAGAGTGGGACGCAAGCAGCCGGGAAATCCCATGGCACGAGCTTCGCATTTACGGGCAACTGTGCAGGCAACAATGGTGCGGCTACCAAGTACCGCACCCGCGCTGTCGCAATAACCGCTAAAGTTGCTGAGCCGAGATTTAAAGGGCGCTTAACAGGTATTCAACAGCACGTTTGGCAGTGTAAATGGGTCCGTTGGTTACGTCGGCCACAAAACTTAGGTCGTCGCCTACGGTTACAAGAGACGGCTCAACGTAGTGATCCTGCCCCGGCCGCACCTGCCCAACGCCTACGGTTGCACAAAGTGCGTTACATAGGCAACGAGTACCTTCGGCATCCTCTAGTGTTCCGCCTTTCTTAACAAAATCGTTTACCGGTTCGGCACTGCATCTAAAGCCAATTTTGCCATCTGGTTTACGATACATGTTACGAAAGCCGCCGATGTCACAAATGCGCTGTCGATTGCTGTAGACCTCGCCGTCCGTAAGCGTCTCCTCCATCTGCATCTCTTTAAAGGGAAACCCGGATGGAGAACCATGAGGATTGGTATAGATGGAAACATCGTTGCTCAATGCGGCATTAATGACCCGTTGCTTCAATTCGCCGCGCATGTTGGATTCTTGGCACAAGGCAAAAATACTGCCTACCTGCACGCCATGGGCACCGGCCTCAATGGCCTGTTGAAGCGAGGAAGGATGAGCGCGCGATCCCGCCAGCCAGAACGGATACTGGGAGTCCATCTTCGATAGGTCTGCGATGTCTTTTTCCGTGTACACCGGTTCTCCCGTTGCAGACAGCTCTTTACTGGCCCGAGGTGGAGCATTGTGCCCACCAGCTGTATGGCCCTCGATAATGAAGCCATCGGCTTTCCGAACACCGCGTCGGTTAAACATGGCAGCGAGCACGTGAGTTGACACAATTGGAAAGAAATCTGGCCGATTTATCGGTACTGGTTGATCAAGCGGGAGCCTCTCGGCGGGGTTGAGGTGAACCTCGAAGACGTCATCGTTGGAGGCACCGTCGACGCTTAGGCGATAAGTGGCAGGCTCGTGTTCTGTTAGCCTGTCGATTACATCGTAAATCTGCAACGGGATGCCAGCGCCCATAAGAATACAATCAACCCCCGCAAGCATACAGCCATAGAGCGATGGAAGGTGACCAATCTGAATTTTTTCCAGGCTGTTTACCGCTACGAGTCCGCTATGCCCTTCTTTTGCCAGCCAGACCTCAGCAAAGCAGGATGCGGCGATGAGTTCCGTAAGGTCGCGACTTAAGGGGTAAGTGAGCATCGGAATGTTGCGAAACGCATTGTCGCGCAGCTCTCCCTTGGGAACGTAGTACCGATCCAGAATGCGCTTTGCGGCCTCCTGGTTGGGGAAATGGCTGAGAGCACGACGAAGGTGACCGCCCTCATCTCCAAGTTGCAGCTTTCTAGCTGTGACCACCCAAATTCCTGTAATTGAGACTGTACCTAATTGACCGAGTTCGCTTACCGCTTTTGCAAGTTCCCAACCTGACACGCCAACACCCATCCCACCCTGGATAAGGTGAGGATATACACGGTTCAAATCTCACTCCTTCTCTCGCACTCGCCTGCACGACACATAGAAAACGTCGTTGCGGCAACGGCAACCGACTTGGCCGTTTGCAATAACGCAAAAATTGGATGGCAATGTATAGAATCATCGCCAGGTGTCGTTTCTATGTAACTGAGATTCGCTAATCGTGCGTCTATCTGCAACGCAACAGTTTTCATGCTTGTTCGGCACCCGTACCCATATTGTATCCTGTTTTGCGAATAAAGGTGTAGTGTGAGCATAAAATGGTTATTAGTTTGGTACGGCGTATCAGTGCTTTCAATTCTTTATAATCGCCGATGTTCAAGCAAATACCGTTGGTACAAACCGTCAGGCATTGAGCAAATCAACCTACTGCACGAGGTGTGAGCGTTTGGCTGGCAGGTTAGTGCTCTGTCGATATTCCTGCTGAGGACAGATACTGCTCGTCCCGTCAAACTCGCAAACTACCACTACTTGTACACTCATCGATCAATTGTTCAATTTACTTTTAATCGGCATGTTGGGGATTTGCTGCCTTCAACCATATTGATGATGTTGTAATGACTGTTTGTAGGCTAAACTTACGGGTTGCGGGTAGAATCCTTTCAGGTTTGAACAATGATTAAAGGAGCGCATACCATGTCGTTGAATGCGTTAATTGTTTGGGGTGGCTGGGACGGTCATGAGCCCAGCC
>JAJZFK010000488.1 GCA_021805405.1 bacterium | reverse complement strand
CTAATCCTTGCGGACCGGGCGGAGTTTGTATTTGTCTTGCGACCGCTGCCTCTAGCGGGAGTTCTTGCAGGTTTACGTGTCATAGCCAAACAGTATCCAACAGACTTAGTTTAACAATAGTTGAGACCGTGGGAAGGCAGCGTTGCGTTGAACCTGCCTTCCCTGGGTAACTGAATCTAAGGGCTTGCGCATACCGCACTATTCAGCGGGCTCAATCGTGATTTTCTGAATTTTGTCGCCCTCGCGCAATTGCATAACTGCATCCAGCCCGCTCGTCACCTCACCAAAGATTGCGTAGCCGCCGTCAAGATGACCAGCAGCAGCAAGCGTAATGTAAAACTGGCACGACGCACTGTCTGGGTGAGCAGATCGCGCCATGGCAAGCACGCCCGCTTTGTCGTGCTTAAGACCTGGGGCAATCTCGAGTTTAATAGTCTTTTCTGCCGAGCCGGTACCGTCGCCGCGTGGGCACCCACCCTGTATAACAAAGTTGCCAACGTAACGATGAAAGCTAAGACCATCATAGAACTTCTTATCTGCGAGTTCAATGAAATTGCCTGCTGTAATGGGTGCGCTGTCTACAAAGAGGTCGAGCCCAATGGTGCCCTTGCTCGTTTCGATAACAGCCGATCGATTGGCCAAAGTAAATCTCCTGATATTATTTATGTTTCAGACTCTATCATCTTGCATTGTAGCACACTGAAGGTGCGGCGTGCACAGCAGCCAAAGGCGCGGGATGCGGGTAATCTTTAGCTATGAAATCGAATCTCAACAAAATCGACCACCCTATCGATACGATCGTTGAAGGCGACTGCCGCACGGTGTTATACCGATTGCCAGAACAGTGCGCGGACATTGTTTTCGCCGATCCACCCTATAATTTGCAGCTGAGCAATCCGTTGCGCAGGCCAGATAACTCTTTGGTTGATGCTGTTAACGATTCGTGGGACTCTTTCAGCAGCCTGCAGGAGTACGATGCGTTTACCACCGAATGGCTTACTGCGTGCAGGCATGCCCTTAAAGATACCGGTACAATCTGGGTAATAGGTTCCTACCATTGTATATTTCGGATTGGTGCAATCATGCAGGATCTTGGCTTCTGGATTCTGAACGACATCGTATGGATAAAAACCAATCCTACTCCCAATATGAACGGTACGCGCTTCTGTAACGCACATGACACATTAATCTGGGCAAAGAAGTCGCAGAAACAAAAGGGGTACACTTTCAACTATCGCACCATGAAGGCAGGTAATGAGGACGTTCAGATGAGGTCGGACTGGTATATTCCGCTCTGCACTGGTTCCGAACGGCTCTTGAGTGGTGGAACCAAGTCTCACTCTACCCAAAAGCCGCTCGCGTTGCTTAACAGAGTAATCACCGCTTCCACAAGGCCTGGAGATGTAGTATTAGACCCGTTCTTTGGTTCGGGTACTACTGGGGTCGCTGCAAAGTCACTTAATCGGCGCTACATCGGCATTGAACGGGAGAGCGCTTACGTAAAACTCGCCACGCAGAGGCTTGATTCTGTTGCTACCAACAGCACCTTTAATGATGACGAAGTGCCAGATCTGGATGCACCAGTTGCCCGGATACCCTTCTGCACGCTCATAGAGCTGGGCCTACTCATGCCTGGTGACATTCTGACATCCACCGACCACACTGCAGAGGCCATTGTACAGGAAGATGGAACGATAGTTTGTGGTAAGGCTCGCGGATCCATTCATTCCGTTGGTGCCGCGGTAGCCGGAAAGCCTACCTGCAATGGGTGGCAGAAATGGCTGTATCGCGACAGAGAAACCGGCACCTACAGGTCTGTTGATGATTTGCGGAACCTGGTACGTCAGCGGTCGGCTCGCGTTATCGATATGACGCAGGAGTAATAATGCATTTGATTGTTGGGCTGGGTAATCCTGGCAAAGAATATGAATCCACCCGGCATAACGTGGGATTTGAGGTGATTGAACAATTGGCTAGGCAACACCACATCTCCGTTAGCAAACGGGCACATCAGGCAGTCATTGGCGAAGGAACAATCGGGCAGCAGAGGGTCATACTCGCGCGCCCCATGACATACATGAACCTTAGTGGAGATGCTGTCGCCTCGCTGATGCGCTATTACCGCATTGATATTGCGAAAATCATCGTCATTCTGGATGACCTCAATCTGCCTCTCGGGAAGGTTAGGCTGCGATTAGGAGGTAGCGCTGGAGGACAGAACGGCCTTGCCCACATACTTCAGCGGCTTGGCACGCAGGATGTGGCTCGCATAAGAATTGGTATTGGCGGTGCTAGCGGCAGCAGAATGGTAACACACGTTTTATCACGTTTCCATCCCGATGAGCGAATATTGATAGATGAAGCCGTTGCTAGAGCAGCATCCGCAGTAGAAACAGCCGTATCCGATGGCTTTGAAATGGCTATGAACCGTTTTAACCCAGCAGCCTGAGTAGCATTTGTAAAGGTAAACTAATGCCGTACATTGTTTGACAGGAGGTTAACTTGCACGTTATTAAGAAAACCATTACCAAGGAAGACGGACGCGCGCTTTACTACTACCACTTCCCCGGTACAGCAACAGCCGAAGAGAAACAGGTCTTCGATAAAATTGAGGGAGAAGTTGAAATCATAGAGGAGCCTGAGGAAACAGCTGATGTCTGAACTGAGATGGAATCCCACATTGGAAGAGTGGGTGGTTACTGCAACCCACAGACAGGATAGAACATTTTTTCCACCACCGGATTACGATCCTTTGGCACCAACCAAACCAGGTGGGTTTCCAACGGAGATTCCTGCGTCTGCCTATGAAATCGTGGTCTTCGAAAACAAGTTCCCGTCCTTCAGGCCAGAGCCGCCCCAGCCATCAGTTGAGGGCTCAGTGCTGTACCCCGTGCGCCCTGCATCTGGTGTTTGCGAAGTAATATGTTACACGCCTAACCTGGATGCCGAGCTAGCCCAGTTGCCAGCCGCCAAGCTGCGAGAGCTCGTGCGCGTTTGGGCAGAGCGCTTTAAAGACCTAGGCGACCGCCCTTATGTTGACTACGTATACATTTTTGAAAACAAAGGGAAGGAAATTGGCGTAACCCTGCCTCACCCGCATGGCCAGATCTACGCATACCCCTTTGTGCCCCCTATACCGGCGAAGGAGGTAGCGGCTGCCCGCTCATACACGGCGAGAACAGGTCGCAACCTGTACGATGACATTATTGCCCGTGAAAACCACGACGGTGTTCGCATTGTATGGCAGAACGCGTCGTTCCTTTGCGTTGTGCCGTTTTACGCACGGTACCCGTACGAGGTTCATATCATTGCTGAACGGGCCCATACATCCCTTAAACAGATGGGTACAAAGGAACTTAACGATCTTGCCGAAGCATTGCGGGTAATTGGCCAAAAGTACAATGCACTGTGGAACAAATCGCTTCCATACATCATGCTTATGCATCAATCCCCTACTACTGGCGCTAGCTATGATGAGTATCGATTCCATGTAGAGTTTTACCCGCCATATCGTACACCGGAGAAGCTGAAATATCTTGCGGGTAGTGAGGCAGGGGCCGGCGTCTTCATTAACGATACCCATGCAGAGGATACCGCGAAAATACTGCGTGACACGGCCCCTCTTCAGTGGTAGTAGTTGCTAATCCTGAAAATCCCGGGGGGTGTCAACCTCAATGTGCCCGTTGGCATACAAGATCACCGTTTTTCGGTCGTCAAACTTGCCAACGCCATGAGGAAATGAGAGTAGTTTGTAGAGTGCTTGCCGTCCTGCCTCAGTGTTTTGCGGCGGGATGGCAACTGTCGTATTCATAGGTGCCCCGGGCTTTTCGATGATTAGTACCAGCGCATCGGCAGGCACCTGTGCTTTCGGTGCGTGCTTGCTAGGTATGAAGCTGGATGTAGGGTTGAAGTCATAACCGGCGGCAAGCGAATTATACACGTAGCCTACCTCGCGCCCACTACCTGGCCCGTGTAGGTACGCCATTTTACCACCTGGCTGATCCGACGCAGAAGGTAGCTCTGCCGCAACAGAATCCGACCAGTGGTCAACTGGAGGAAGCTTACCTTCCCAATCTAACGCATACTCTCTAAAAGCTTTGTAAATTGCTGCCTCGTTGTCCTTCGCGATCACGATGTCTCGTGCAGCCTTAAAACCTAGGAACACGTGGTAGGCACCATATATCACACTTGCACCAACGATAAGGATGAAAAATAGAGAAATCCTGCTAAGCTGTCTCTGACCCAAACCTAGCCGCAAAGTCGCTCGGGGAGGCGTTGGACCAAGCAGAGAAAACATTGAGATTCCACCTTTCAAATGCCAACATATCGTTAGCAATGAGATTTGATTGTTTACGCAGGTTAATGTAGTTGACGTTCGCTAAAAATAACAAGGATATTTTCATGTTAGATAGATCTCAGCAATACCAGATTTTAGAGACCTACGTAGATTTTCTTAGCGACGAGAATGTAAAACTGCTTCACGACATGTACTACGGACATGAGTTTGTCGTTGTTGACGACCTAGAGTTCCGTTCAGCTCGGTTACCGTCTATTATGGCACGCCTGGATACTACCAGTAATGTCATGTTAATGCTCGACAAACTTGCTGCTGCAGTATTGGCATCACTGGCTGCACTGGTGGGCAAAGAGGGCGGGCTTATAGTGCCAACCGCGGTGAACATTGTATTGTCTAACCTCGACGTTGACGATCGTGACCGGGTACTGAACATGCTGCTACACACTGCAATGTTAATCGAGCTTGACCACGGGTTTATGATTAGGCACGCCGTATGTGTTTCAATACGCGAATATTTCCGTGTGCCGTTCTGCATGAGTGAATTACGACACGGAAACGGAGCAGAAACAACAGAGCCACCTAAGCTTGTGAATGAGCGCGGCGTCCCGCCAAAGTCGAAAGACCCATTGGCTGTTGTTAAACAGGCGGCTGATCCCTCATACCGCAAGCAGCTCGGCGACGACGCAATACGCCTCATTTATGAACTGCTAATGGCAGGGGGTGCTATGGCCGCATCGCAGATCATGGAAAAAGGCACGCCATCTCTCATTCGCAGGCCCAGCATCAAGGTGGAGTGGATGGTGCCAGCTGCCAGGTTGTTAGCAACCGAGGGGTTACTCTATCCCGTCCGCCTTCGAAACGAGCGTATTCTATTTTATCTTGCCGGCGAGGTAGCGGCGGTACTCCTCGTACCGTTATGCTTCAACTCGCTAGGGCTTGGCCAACGTGAGCTTACAGCCGTGAACGGCATTACCGGCAGTGAAGCAGCCCATACGACGCTAGTAGCCGATATGACTGCATTTATGGCCGCAATTGTTACGGGCCGAATATCGCCCACCCAGAAGTTCACCATGAACCGACAAGGTATGAAGCGGGCACTGAAGAGAATGTCGCTTCCCGTTGACCGGTACCTCGATTTTGTACAGTTCCTGGTTGAGGAGCTAAATCTTACAGAAGTGGACGAATACTCAGGTCGCTACGAACTATCAGATTTTGGACGAAAATGGCTGCGTTTACCGCACCACGCACAGGTAGCAACGGCGATTACTTCCTGGATGGGGGCAACCCGATGGTGTGAATTTATGCCAACTCCCCGTGAGTTTCCATCGTATGCGGCGGATGTTGAAAAGACCGTAGTGCTTCGCAACATCACCTGCTGGGAAATACTAGACGGCACAAGTTCACAAATCACCACAGCTGCAAACCTTTGCGACTATTTAGCATGGAGGCTGCCGGGTATGAGGCATGTAACGCAACACCACGAGGCACACTCACCGTCGGCAATCCAGCGGTTTTGTGATACGATAATGACGGAGTGCATGCACTGGCTGGGGCTTATCAACAGTGTAAAGGTGAAACTAGACCCTACCGACCCAGCCGTTCCAAAAATCACAGTTACCGGATACACAATTGGTGAACATGGTAGATTGTTGCTAGACGCTAGCATGGAGAGTAGCCACGAAGCACCTGTCATTGCCACCGAAGGCTCCTGCATACTTCAGGCAAACGGTGAAGTAATTCTGCCGCCAAACTGCTCAGCAGGTAGACTGTACAGCCTGCTTCTATTCTGTGATCGTCGCGCAGACTCATCGATGCTGCACCTAACGCGCAGCTCAGTGCGTCTTGCAATTTCCCTGGGAATGAGCGTAGAGGCTATTTTTGGTATCCTGAAAGCATGCGGAGTTACGAACGTTCCGCAACCTATAACCTTCCTTATCGAAGAATTAAGCAATCAGCTCAATCACTGCAGGGTAGGCACCGCTTCAACCTACATTTCAACTAATAATGAACAAACCATCATCGATCTCTTAAAATCGCACGAAATCGACCAATTTGCACCAGTAAAAGTCGCACCTACTGTGATCATGCTGCAGAGCGGTACTGTAAATGAGGCGATAAAAGTGCTTGCAAAACGGGGGCTGGTACCACGAAACGATGACGAAGCCCTCCTTGAATATAGCTATTCAGAATTATGTTAAGAAACCAAAGAAGGAACTAGGTACTGCCACATTGAAACTGTATACATGGCACGATCGATATGAGTGAAGGCCACTAAGGGTAAGTAGAAAACCCAAATTTTTACGGGAGGCAAAGATCGCCCCGATGACAACAACACCAAAAGAAAAAGTGCGCGTAGGGCTTATAGGATGCGGCGGCATTTCTAATGCGCACCTACCCCACCTTTCCACATCAGATGATGTAGAACTCGTCGCATTTTGCGACGTGGTCGTAGAGCGAGCAGAGAAGCACTCTGCAAAATATGGAGGGCAGGTGTTTGACGACGCTGCTAAAATGCTCGCTGCAACTGAGCTAGATGCAGCGTACATCCTCATTCCTACGTACGCTCACGGCGCACCAGAACGTGCTTGCGTAAAAGCAGGAGTTCCATTCCTTGTTGAAAAGCCACTCGGTATAGACCCGGCCGATTTGCGAAAACTCTCTGTAGAAGTACAGGAGTCGGGGCTTATCACCGCCGCTGGTTTCATGAACCGGTACCGCAAATCCGTTAACCGCTCCAAAGACCTGCTGGCAGCCGATCCCGCTATCCTGCTGGATGGCGCATGGATTGGCGGGCCGCCCCTGGTGAAAGAGGGTGACTACTTTGCTACTCAGCCAATTGGGCTGTGGTGGCCGTTTAAGGAGAAGAGCGGCGGGCAATTTGTAGAGCAGGTCATTCACACGGTAGACCTGGCGAGATACCTTGTGGGCGATGTAGTAGAGGTCTTTGCCTATGCTGCTAATGGGTTTAACCAGAAGCTGCCTAACCTCATAAAGGGCTACAACCTTGATGACGCCATGGTTGTATCCATGCGGTTTGCTAATGGCGCCGTTGGAAATATCATGTCATGTTGCGCTGCAACACAAGGCGGTGGCGTTTTTCTCAACGTTTGGGGCAGCCACCATACTCACAAGTTTAATGACTGGGCACACCACGTACAGATCCACCGCAGCGGTGAAAAAGGCCATGAGGACATTGCGGGAGATATCGACGACATCTTCCCCACAGAGGACCGTGCATTTATCAACGCGGTGAAGACCGGCGACAGGTCCTCCATTAAGTGCACACACGCGGACGGTGTGAAGACCACTCTTCTAGCACTTGCTGCGAACGAGAGCCTGGAAACCGGCAAGCCCGTAACTGTTCAGTACTGATGAAACCCTGGGAAAATGTGGAGCGCTAATTCTCGTAATCGCGCTCCACATTTCCTCTATTCTACGTCATCCGCCGGAACTACCATGGATGCTAGTTCCTGTTCTGCAATCCGCCGCACGGCCACCTTCTCATCTGAAACTACCTTGCCGTCCTTAAAGCGGATGATTCGCTCGGCATGTTCAGCAATGTCCTCTTCATGGGTTACGAGTACCACTGTTTTTCCTGTTTCATGCAGCTTCTGAAAG
Source organism: bacterium (assembly GCA_021805405.1). Classification (GTDB taxonomy): domain Bacteria; phylum Armatimonadota; class Chthonomonadetes; order Chthonomonadales; family Chthonomonadaceae; genus JAJZFK01. Next base: position 1,756 of record JAJZFK010000488.1, on the reverse strand, counting down.
ATATCCATAATCTCTTCACTGGTACGTGAATCGAGATTACCGGTTGGTTCATCCCCAAAAATAACAGGAGGATCGTTTACGAGTGCGCGCGCAATGGCCACCCGTTGTTGCTGTCCACCACTTAACTCGTTAGGCTTATGCCCCATTCGTTCCGCAAGACCAACCATTTCCAGCGCGCGCCGCGCCAGTTGCTCTCGATTCTTGGCATTACTATAGAGCATGGGAAGCTCAACATTCCTGAGCGCACTGGTTCGTGCTAAAAGGTTAAATGTCTGAAATACAAATCCTATCTTGCGGTTTCTAATTTCGGCTAACTGATTGTCGTTTAGCGAAGCTGCCTCTATGCCATCCAGCCGATAAGAACCCCTTGTTGGTTTATCTAGACAGCCAATGAGGTTCATGAATGTAGATTTACCAGATCCAGAAGGCCCCATGATAGCCACAAATTCGCCAGCCCGGATTTCAACCGACACTCCGCGGAGCGCTCTTACCTCCATCTTGCCCATTTTGTAAATCTTGTAAACATCCTGAACCTGTATCATCGCATCCGACATGAAAATCTCCTACCGTCAGGTTTGGTACGGCAGACGGTCTGACTACCGCACCATTGTAAATCCGTGCCGAAATTTCTACGAGTGAGCCAGCGTATGCACAAACTCTGCCATGCTCTTTTTTGCCTGTGGCCGCATCTGTACGAATGGAAGAGTAGCAGGATTTAAAGGATTGTAACCTCCCTTGGGTGGATCTGGAAAGACGAATTTACCAGGCTTTCCACCGCCAAACCCACCACCGCCGCCACCGCCCCGGTTGCCGTTAGCCCACGGCATCTGGTAGGTAGTCATCTTCTGAATTTGTGGTAAAGTCAATATATTACCAATATCAACCTGTACCGTATGTGCCTGCGCCTCAGTCATGGATTTTTTGCCAGACCACTTCTGCATGATGACGAGCAGCTTGTGCGCCTGCACTTTGTTTAGCCTGTGGGCCGAGTCCTGCTCTAGTTGCTGCAACTGGTACACCATCGTTCCAAGATTGGAAAGGTTCTTGTGCTGCGAGCGCCAGGTTTTCCACTCCTGGATTTTGTGCATAATTCCAGGCGGCATACCACCACCACCAAACTGCGCACGAGCACCGAGTGGTAGAAGTGCTGCGCCAATAAGGCACAACGACGAAACAACCATACTAAGTTTCATTGAAATTTCTCCCTGGTACGGATTATTCGTACCTTAGCGCTTCTATTGGATTTAGTTTTGATGCTTTTATAGCAGGGTAAATACCGAAGAAAATGCCCACGAGAAATGCAAAGCCAAACGATACAAAAAGCGGTTCAACAGTTAGGTGCGTCTGCCAGCTTGGCTTAAGTGCCGGCAGGCCCTGCACGGTGAACAAAACTCCAAAGACTACGCCGATAAGTCCACCTACCAATGACAACAGGAGTGCTTCCAGCAGAAACTGCATCAGTATGTTTCGCCGCTTGGCACCAACTGCCTTACGCACCCCAATTTCTCGCGTGCGCTCTGTAACCGAGACGAGCATTATGTTCATGATGCCAATGCCGCCAACCATCAACGCTACCGCTGCCAGGCAGTCGATAAGCTGCTCAAAGTCGTTACTTTGCGCTTGGCTGTTGTGCGCGGCTACCCCTGAGTTAAACACGATGAAGTCATTGCTTTTGGCTGCCCCCAGCTTGTGCGACTTGCGCAGCGTAGCCGAAACCTCATCCTGTACCTGCTGCATCATATCCTGGGATCTTCCC
>JAJZFK010000550.1 GCA_021805405.1 bacterium | reverse complement strand
TCGATTCTTATGGGGCTAGTGACTGGACGTGGCCAGCGGGAAGTGCCACGCCAACCAACTATGGAAGTATGGGACCCCGTCACTTTGGTGGCGTAAATATTGGCTGGTGCGACGGCCATGCAAAGTATCTTAAGTGGCAAGCAACTACTGCCGGTACGAATTTTGCACCCGGAGTTGCATACACTTCCGTAGTCGTCAACAATCCTTCAATTTACTTGTGGAGCAAGTCCAAACCGTGAGACCATTCTTTTTCACGATCGCTGCGGTCTGGGTCGCTACTGTAATCTGCGGATGTGGGAAATCACAGCAGACCATTTCGTCACCGCCAGTAAACAGCACGACCGCTGCAGGTCGGGCGTCTAGATCGGCGCAAACTGTCGCGGCTCCAAGCTGGGTGCACACGGGTACTCAGGGAGGATTAAAGTGACGATTTTACCACAGGGAGAATGTCTCGACCTCTTGTAAAATCCATGCCTGATGTTTGGTACCAATTCTTAAACGTCAGGTTTGATATGATCCAGCTAGTTTCACAAAGGCAGAATGCGCTACCACCGAATGAGAATATCGGATGGTAGCGCATTTTTACATTTAGTCAATCTATAGCTCCAGGGCGTCATTGTGCAATATTACTCAAGAATAGCCAGAAGGTGACGCCAAAAAGATGTCTGAAAACCTGAAACTGGTTCATAGTAGTGCCAACTTAAACAAGGCAATTGGTATGCGGTGGTCGGAGATCGCTTAACCTAGTACGGCTAAGACGCCAAATCGGCTGTATTTAAAAGCAACCACATGGCAGTTACAGGTTAACGACTATAAAATCTTCAATCCTAATGTCGTTAGAATAACTTGCTCGCTCTGGGATGGGTAGGTGGTGTGTTTGGGCCTATCACCTTGCTCATTGCAGTATTGGCATTCGTTTAGAAGTTCGTGTCGGGCCACAGTAAACAAGGAACGAACAACAGGTTGCTTTTTAGTGTCCTCACTGCAATGAGAACTATTCGAGGCCGGTGGCCGTAAAGTTTTCGACACACGCAGGCAATTTTCAAATAATTTATGGAATTCCAGGCTATTAGATCTCTAATTTACTAAAAACTGAACCTTTCCACTTGGTTCACGGATAATTATTGAAAAAGTGCTTGACAAAACGGTTGAAAGTGGTTAGAATGGAATTGGGTGCAGGAAATCCCTGCCGTGAAGATCTGCCAATAGCTATGACGCTTTGTGGCTGGTGCGTTTCGATTTCAGTGGAAACTGTTTCGTGATGTTCCGGTTGTAAAAGCGTTTTTTCTTTTTGGTAGTCTTCCGTTTTATTTACGGCTTAATTACATGCCGATTTTATTCTTGGAGGGTACATATGTCTGTAAGAACTAGTGGGAGCAACAGACTTGGCTTTACATTGATTGAACTACTCGTTGTAATTGCCATCATTGCCATTTTGGCAGCTATTCTATTTCCCGTTTTTGCGCAAGCCCGCGAGCAGGCACGAAAGACAGTTTGTATAAGCAATCTTAAGCAGATTAACCTTGCAGTGCAAATGTATGTTCAGGACTACGATGAGACCATTCCTCTGTTGTGTGGCTCGAATACGGTAAATCCTGGCACAACGTTTTACACCTGGCAAGACGCGGTGCAGCCATACATGAAGAGCTACCAGGTACTCTTCGACCCGGATGCGTTCTACACTGGCAGTACGTTGGCGTGGGGAGCGCCACCTCCTCATCAGTACTACGATTACATGTTCTCGTATGGCATGTTTGGGGTAGTCGGCATTGTAAATGAATTTAATGGTACCAACTACTCGTCCTGGGTTACAAGGTCTAGTTCTTGGCTTCAGCATTTCGTCCCTGCCAACATTCAGTATGATGGGGTAGCGGGTGCAGCCGATTACGGCGGGTGGTGGACAGCGCCTATGAATACTGCAGTACCTAGTGTAACAATGGCTGCGGTTGCGCGACCTGCGGATTACGCTTTCATTTATGACGCAGGCAATTTTGACGCGTGGAATGGTATTACATTCGCAACGTCAACCATGAACGTTGGAATTGGGTACTGCGGAACGTTTCTTAACGGCAGCGGCGGCGCATATGACTATACGTTCTTCGGCCCGAACCCTTTGCATTCGGGCAGAATAGACCACGCTTGTGAGGCGGGTGTAGGTGGAGCACCAAGCGATCCTGCTGGTATGCGAGGATTTGGCGACGGGCTCGCAAACGTATCGTTCCTGGATGGTCATGCCAAGGCCTTTAAGGGGCCAGCGTTGCTCGCGTTAACCCCAGATCGCACCCATCTGAAGTATTTCACCATAACTCAATGAGACACCGCCTAGTGGGAGAAGTCTGTTGAAGAAGGAACTTAATCCGGTGATTGCTATTGGAGCAATTGTGGTAGTGGTGCTCGTAGCTATTGGCCTTTTCATGGTGTTTGGCCAAACGCCAACTGCACCGCATACTGCTCTCGTACCAGGTAAACTTACGCGTCCTCCGGTAGGCGGCCGTGTACCGAGTGGAACCGGAGGAAACTAGAACCGAGCATTATTCGGGCGCCAATTCAGCACAGGAGCCTGAGCTCCTGTGCTGTTTGGTATCTAGAATGGTTTGTACAGGGTAGAATAAAACTCCCAGAATAAAAGTAAACCGACATGAGTTAACCTATGGCTATTTTAACTGAACAAGTTTCGCCAACTATCGTTAAAGATATCAACTCGCTCGTTGCGCGAGGCAATGACGCGCCGTGGTACGTGGTTCTTTTCAATTGTAACTGTCATTCGGCGGATGAGGTGGTGTTGCAGCTTTTAAAAGCGACGGACCATTCGGCCAAAATGTGCATCAATATCATGATGGAAGCACACACGCATGGAAGGGCAGTTGCGTACCGAGGCAATGAAGAGATGTGTAATCGCTGCGCAATAATTCTTGGCAGCATTGGTCTTCGCGTAGAAGTCGAACGCAAATGAATCGGTCATTACCTCCAACCCTAAGTGTTGCAATCATATCGATCGTTGTCGTTACGATTATCGTACTTTTTGTGCGGTTTAGCACGCCAGTACATGGTCCTCACAACCCGGTACCTCCTCACCCGGTTAGAGCAAGCGTGGGTGGCCGATCAGCGTCGTCGTTGCAGGTACCAAAATCACCCACCGGTCCCTCGCACTAATGTTGGCCGCTTCGTGACAGGCTCACTAACAGTACTCACGCCCGAGAATGCGCAGATAACCTTTAGAACGGCTGGCTTTTCCACCAGACTAGCCGCGTTCCTTGTAGATGCTGTTATACAGGTCATCTGTTACATCATTCTGAACGGCATTGTTAGCGCAGTCCTATTCTATAGTGGTGCGGCACTTTTGGGTGCGGGCAGCATTATAGGAGCGATTTTCCTCGTACTTATGTTCCTCATAATTTTTGCCTACCCCACATTTTTTGAAATGCGTTGGGGCGGGCAGTCACCTGGCAAGAAGCTGTTAGGTATACGGGTTGTAAGTATCGATGGCTCGCCCGTAACCATAACGGCAAGCCTGTTGAGGAACCTTTTACGGATTGCTGATTTGGGAATTTTACCGCTGTCACCCATGCTATACCTATTTGGCCTGCCAGCATTTATAACAACGCTTATTAGCAGGCAAAACCGGCGGATTGGCGATTTTGCAGCTGGAACGGTGGTTATTCTTGATCGTGGAGTTACTCCTTACGGTGCTGCGCGAATAACACTGGACCCGGAAGCCACTAAAAACTATTTGTCTGCTGTGCACAATGTCGAGGTTTTAACCGTAAATGATTACAGACTGCTCCGCAGGTTCGTCGAACGTAGGGGCTCCATGGAGAAAGCGGTGCAGGCTGCTGCGGCTGAGTTTCTGGTTAGGCCAATGCTCGATAAGATGCAGGCCGACGTAACTGTTTTTTACCAGATTGAGTTCGCAGACATTGCTGAAATTCTCGAAATGAAATATGCGGAGAAATATGGACTCCTTTAGCGAACCTGAAAGTCCGGTTGAATTAGCCAACGCTCCTGTGGCGCAGGGCGAAGAGGCTCTTCCACCGCCGGTATTTGTCGAACACCCTGGGTGGTTTTCCGTATTTGTACTGCTCGCTGCGGGCGCATTAACTGGGCTGGTGGTGGCCTGGCACATACTGGCAGCGAGTTTATTACCGCATATTCTCAAACCTGCGCAGGGCATTGAGTTTCAGCAGGTTACCTCCCGAATTCCGGTATCCAGGCTATTGTCGTGGAATCTTGCGGCTATTAATCGTCTTATCGCACTACGGGACCTGCAGGGGCCAGCGTTGGTACCATGTGCTATTTTGATATTTGCAGTACTCTGGGTGTTATTTGCACAGGTGTTAAACCCCGACTTTCACCCATTGCGTCTGCACCTGCCCCGTAAGGGAGGGTTGCTCGAAGGTTCATTTGAGACAGATAACCCCACCCGTACACTTTTAGCTATTGTCTTCACAATGCTGGCTTTTCTGGTTGTCTATGCCATTGTACCGGCCAGGGTGCCGAATTTCGGCAGTGTGTTTCTATATCCGGCACATGATACCGTCACGTGGCTGGTACGCTTTTTAGGGTGGGGCGTCGTTCTCTGGGTTTGTCTATCCCCCGGCGGCCTGATGGACATCCTTATTCATCCGGGTACCCCGATTAGAGCCAACCGTGTTGTACTTTCGGGTCTCACTGGTCTCGGATGGGGACTTGCCGCGTTTCTTCCGTTTCGCCTATTTGTACCTACCTCACTGGAAACCCTACTTCTGCGGTTGCAGCAACTAGGTCCATTTAACACGCTCTTGTTTGATGAGGTGACTCGGAACTATGTCGGCTTGTTGACCGGTGTGTGGCTTGCGGCAATTTGCTGGGTCATCGTATTTGCGCCAAGAAGCACGGTAGTGCAACGCAGCGTAGCAGGAGTCTTGGCCGTTGTCTCGATAATGATTTGTCACCTGGTCGCACGGTGGTTCACGCCAGCAAACATTACCTCACGCTTTAACATTACTCCCCAAACTACCGATGCAGTGCTGTTTCAGTATAGTTCTGTACACCCTGCCACGGGGGTTCCAGATGGAGTGCCGGCCGCAAGATTACTTGCGAGTACGCTCGCCCTGCATTTTCTAGATAGCAAAAGCTTCCCGTCACGAAACTTACTGGTTTTCAGGTCACATGGCCGCCCGGTTTCCCTACTGTTACACGGATACACGGTAGATGGATTGAGTGCGTCCAGGCAATCAACACAGCAAACTGCAATGTATTTGCAGCATAAGAGATATCTTTCTGCACTAGCCTGGGTAGCGGTGGAGCACCTGTTCGACTGTTACACGTTGCGGTTCAAGACCAGCGACGCGCTTGGTGTGTTAATGGAAGATCTTACACATGGTCCGTTTGCGAGTGAATGCGATCCTGCAGCCCTTACCATGTTTTTCACCTGCGCCGCTAATAGTAAGAACGCCAGGTTGCTCGATGAGTGGGCAGATTCACGCCGGTTTACCCATCCCGATAGATTTAGTCGCCGGCTAATTGGTGACCTATATAGGCGGTTTGGCGAAAAGGATAAAGCCCTTGCATGGTACAAACGCGCTCACATGCCTACCTCGTTCATGGTAAGTCGCACTAAAGAACAGCCAATGTTTCATAACGGAAGTGTAAATGGTACCTTGTTGATGAATGGAAAGCCGCTGGCCGGGGCACGTGTGGGTGTTATGCCGTGGCGATTGAATGGCCTGCCCGTTAGCCTCGCCTATGAACTGCATGGTGCCATTGCTGAAATCTACGCTATGCGGCCGAGCAGCCCGATCTTCGGTTCCTTTCAGCCTGGACCGTTTGCTCTTCGGTGGATATCCGAAGGAACGGTGACGGATGGTGCGGGCCGCTTTAACCTGACAGATTTAACGGAAGGCCAGTACCGCTTGCTTGTTGAACTGCCAGCGAACTTTCACTTGAATATCCCGTTCGACCGCAATTTAGGTGTGGAAAACGGCGTTGCTCCATTTGTACTTAGGTACAACAGCCCAACTCATGGCTGCGGGTCTATCAGGTTAACTTACACTCAAATGGGTTCACCACATTAAATCCTCTACCTACTGCTGGCCGGTTGCGAGAATATCCCGAAATATTGCTACAAATTGTTACGGTATTACACATTTTAAGCACATTAAATTTTTTTTGGAAAACAAGTGTAATTCTATTGATTATTCTCGTCTAACTATTGGTTCGTGTTAAAACCAAGGGTGCGGATGTACAGATAGTTGTTATCTCGTCCAGAACTCAATGGGAGTATTGAACTACGGTGATTGTCGAATATATAAGTAGGAGAGATGCAGGAATGACCACCTCGCAACCAAGACAGGCCTCTGGGCGAACCGGAGCGTTTACACTTATTGAATTGCTCGTCGTTATTGCTATTATCGCAATTCTGGCGGCCATTCTTTTTCCCGTATTTGCTCAGGCAAGGGAGAAAGCCCGGCAGGCTACATGCCTTTCAAACGAGAACCAGATTGGGCTGGCTCTACAGATGTATGTGCAGGACTATGACGAGCATTTTCCGTGCGGCAGTATTCCCGTGCCCGGCCAGGTAAATAACGGGATTGTAGGGATGGGTTGGGCCGGCCAGATCTATTCATATACTAAGAGCCCGCAGGTGTTCACCTGCCCGGATGACTCCACTCAGCCTCTCCCAGCGACTGCCAATTCACCAGCCATCTACCCAGACTCGTATATGATGAACAGTAATATTACTGTTTATGGTGGCGATGCTGATGCATCCTTGTCAACGCCAGCCTCCATCGTGCTGCTAGCCGAGATAGGTGGAGTTCGCACCAACCTTGTAACGAACAATGAACTTCCCTATTCCACTGTTGTACCCACTGTTCAGTTTTCAGCAAGCGGCGATGGCCTTAATACGCTTTATACCAACGTAAAAGGTGTAGTTGCAGGCACGTACGAAACAGGTTTGCTGGGCGGGTATGGTGGATGTTTTGGCATCGCCGGTGTTGCCGCACCAAACTGCAACCTGTACGACGCAACTAACCCTACCGGAAGGCATAGCACAGGCTCAATCTTTGCATTTGCAGACGGGCATGTAAAATATCTTAAGGGAGGCGCTGTCTCTCCGGGATTCGCTGCCCAGGCATCGACCAACAACGAGGACCAGGCCAATCACTATGCTGCAGGTACTGCCTCTTCACAGTACGGTGTGACGTTTAGCACTCAATGAGTTTAGGCATTAGCGCTCAATAAAATGCAAGGGGAGATATTCTCCCCTTGCATTTTAATTTTTCGAGTGCAAAATACCCTGATGAGAGACCTGTTGGCTAGCCGATTATAAGAGCAAGAGCAGAATTCACGCATTTTTTGTTTGCTCACTTTGTTAAGAGTAGACCGGGGAAATTTTGAGTGCGTGAATGTGGCTCAACCATGATTGCAGGAGACAAAGGTTATGCCCGATCAGGCTCAGGGTCTACGCGCACTGATGACCAGAGCCCGTGGAAACACGGCAGTGTCCGCGGTACCTCAAGAAACCAGTGAGTTGGCCGATGCCGCGGTAGTGTATGACACGCGGCCGACCACCAGGTGCCAGCCGCCATCCCTCACGCGGGTGATCGCTGTTACTAGCGGTAAAGGTGGCGTAGGGAAGACCAACTTCTCCTCAAACCTGGCGCTGGCCCTGGTTCAGGCTGGGAAGCGCGTAATGGTAGTAGATGCAGATCTGGGCCTCGCCAACCTACATGTTATTTTGGGTATCAATCCGCCCTATACGCTTGGGCATGTAATGCGGGGTGAGAAGAACCTCGATGAGACGATCTTTACTGGCCCGCTGGGCCTGAAGGTTCTCGCGGGTGCAAGCGGAATGACAGAACTCGCCAACCTGGATAGCGCTAGGAGAGATTGCTTTTTAGAGCAAATTGTAGATCTCGACCGTGCTGCTGAAATTATTTTACTTGACACCGGGGCAGGAGTATCGGACAATGTAGCAGCGTTCTTAAGCGCTGCCCGTGAGGTCATCATCGTTACAACTCCAGAGCCCACTGCGCTAACTGATGCCTATGCCACCATCAAGGTCATTTCGCGCCAGGGTGGCGACGTAGATCTTAAGCTTGTGGTGAATATGGCAAACAACGAAGTTGAGGCCCGAGCAGTGGCAGAACGTCTCACGAGTATTTCACGGCGCTTTCTAAATATAGAACTTAAATCGCTTGGTTTTGTGCCCTATGATCAAACCGTACCAAAGAGCGTTAGGGCGCAATACCCATTCCTGCTGTCAAACGCGAATTCTGCGGCCGCGCAGGCAATCGTCAAGATAGCAGGTAAACTAATCTCAGCAGAGGACGGTAGCACTAGCGGTGCCGGTCTTGCGGACATGCTGCAGCGGATGAGCCGCTTCTTTCAACGGCGCACGGCAGCAGGGGACCGTTTGTAGAATTAGACCACATACTATGTGAGCATAGATCTAGAAGTCGGGGATCTGCCTGTGAAATCGTTCGTTCTGCAATTACCAACTATACTCGGTTCGCTGGCAGCAATGCTGGTCGCATTTGCATCCATGGTGAGCGGTACTTCACCAGGTACGTGTGTGGCAAAGTCGGCTGCAGCGTTCCTGGTTTTCGCGGGATTCGGCCTAGTGCTGCGTTTTGCGCTGGTTGAGGTTGTAGACGCAGCAGCTGTGCACTCTTCCGGAAACGATCGCGGCGAAAGCGGCGGCCTTGATGTAATTGTTCCTGGTTCATCGGTAGCGGATTTGCTTGGCACGGTGGGAGAAACGTCAGAAAATAGATAAGAGGATCCAAGTCCGTTGCATTGCCATTATATCGGCAAGCACCGGTTTGAGGTTTTATTCCAGAATGGGAGAGGTGAGTATATGAGCAACGGCGATGTTCATGACCGGTGGCGTACCTATAAATTAAATAATGACTTAGAAGCGCGCAGCTGGTTAATACGACACTTCGCCTACCTGGTGAAAATTACTGCTGGAAGGGTAATTACGAATCTGCCACCCAGTCTGGAACGTGATGACCTTGTAAGCGCCGGGATCATGGGCCTTATTAAGGCCGTAGATCAATTTGATCTCACTCGGCAGGTAAAGTTTGAGACGTATGCCATCGCGCTAATTCGCGGTGCCATTCTGGAGATGCTTCGGGAGGATGACTGGGTTCCACGTTCAATTCGCGAGCGTGTTAAGCTGCTTGAACGTACCTACAATGCAGTTGAAACCAGGCTTGGCCGGCCAGGAACTGATGACGAAATTGCCCAGGAACTGGGTGTAGTGCCGGAAGATTATCAAAAAATGCTGGTGGAGACCGGCCGTACGTCGCTGCTGTCATTAGAAGACATCCTTGTTGGCAGTGACGCGGGTGAGAAGCTGCATCTTTCTGACGTGTTGAGTGACGACAATGCACCGCCGTCCATAGAGGCTGAGCTTCACGAGCGCAAGCGGATGCTCGGTAGAGCAGTGGAGCGGCTACCCGAACGCGAGCGGATGGTAATATCGCTCTATTACTATGAGGGCCTAACCTTTAAAGAAATAGGCAAGACGTTGAGTATTTCCGAGTCGCGAGTGTACCAGTTGCATACGCAGGCAGTAATCAGGCTTCAGGGCTACCTGCAACGGGACCTTGAACTATTTCATTAAAGTGCGGCCCGGCCGGAGTAGATCCGGCGGGAGGGCAGATTGATTGACGGAAGTTCTGAGATACGTCCCATACTTGCGATTCAACCTCCAGGTTCTGTACGCCCCATAGCAGAACATCAC
>JAJZFK010000363.1 GCA_021805405.1 bacterium | reverse complement strand
TATTCTGCTAATAACATTGGGTACAACAACTGCTGCAAGAATAGCAATGATCACCACAACCACGAGTATTTCGATGAGGGTGAAGGCTCGAGCGCCAGCCAGCCTACGATTAGTACGGTACATCTACACTGTCTCCTTATTTAACGAGGTTATTCGCCTCAAAGATGGGAAGAAGGATTGAGAGAACGACGAAGCCAATAAACCCGCCCATGAGGAGAACAACGAGGGGCTCAACCAGGCTGGTGAGCCTTCGCATGGTATTATCAACCTCAAAGTCAAGCGTATCAGCTGTTCGAATAAGCATATTTGGCAGCCGGCCCGTCTCTTCCCCAACCGCAGTCATGTGAAGAACGACCGGCAGGAATGCGGAGGTTTTTTCCATCGCTTCGTGCAGCATTTCGCCCTGGCGCACACCGTTGCGCACCTGCACGAGCGCATCAGATGAAATGGCGTTCCCCAGGGCATCGGCAGAAATGTCTAAGGACTCCAGAATAGGCACGCCACCGGCCAGGAGCGTTCCCAGGGTTCGGGCAAGACGTGCCGCCACTATCTTCTGCGCCACGGTACCAAAAAGCGGCATCGCGAGCTTCATCCTATCAATGGTATCTCGCCCGGCATCGGTTGCTGCCCAGGTGCGCAGTGTAAACCCGCACACAGTCAGAACGATCAGAATTCCCAGCCAGTAATGACTTATGAAGCCAGAAGCAGCCAGAAGAATACGGGTAGGTATCGGAAGCGCGTTCCCCATGTCGTGGAAGATACCCGAGAGTTTTGGTACTACAAACGTAAGCAAAAAGGTTATAGCGAGGGTGGCAACGCCCATAAGCACAAGCGGATAAGTAAGAGCTGCCATAATCTGACTACGGCGTACCTGCTCTTTCTCCATAAAATCCGACAGGCGTTCCATAACGTCAGATAACTGCCCAGAAACTTCACCTGCGCGGATCATGTTCACATAAAGCGAGGGAAAGAGTCGCGGATACTTTCGAAGCGCATCGGAAAACGGCTGGCCAGCGCGTATGTCTGCCTGCATACCCTGCATCATGGCACGCATACCCTCACTGTCCATCTGCTCAACTAGCACTGAGAACGCACGATCAATCGGCATGCCGGCATCCAGCATGTCCGCCATTTCACGGGTGAATAGCAGCACCTGTATGCGTTTGACCTTTTGACCACCCGGTTGCCCGGGTTGTGCAACCACCTTGGCTGGTTTCTCTTTGCCGTTTGATGTCGCTATTTGGGTAGGAAAAAGCCCCAGGGCACGCACTTTTACTGCTGCTTCCGCGGAGTCCTTGGCGGTTATCGTACCTGCTTGTGAGGTACCTGTGGTATCGCGAGCCTGGTATGCAAAATCGGGCATGGGTATTGCGGTTCCTAAATTGAGAACTCTTCACGCTGACAAACGCGAAGTACTTCCTGAATAGTTGTTTCGCCTTGTATCGCTTTTACACGGCCATCCTGAAGCATGGTACGCATACTTTGCGACTGCTGGGCATACTGCTTCACCACGCCTGCCGGTTCGCGCCGGGTTATCATGCTGCGTATGGTCTCGTCAACTGTAAGCATTTCGTAAATGCCGCTTCGCCCACGGAACCCAAGTCCGCGGCACTCCGGACAGCCCTCACCATGAGTGAGCATTCCGCTGGGCAGATCGCTATACTCTATACCTACCTCGCGCATTGCCTCGGGCTTCTCCCGGTATGGTGCTTTACATCGCGAGCAGTTGAGGCGCACAAGTCGCTGAGCAACTACGCCAATGAGCGACGACGCAACGAGGTACGGCTCGGCACCCATATCCAGCAAACGGCTTACCGCACCTGCAGCGTCGTTCGTATGAAGCGTGGAAAACACCAGGTGACCAGTTAGTGCAGCCTGTATAGCGATTTCGGCAGTTTCATGGTCACGGATTTCACCCACCATCACGACGTCAGGGTCCTGCCTCACAATTGAACGCAAGCCGTTAGCAAATGTGAGGCCAATCTGCGGCTGAACCTGTATCTGGTTTACCCCGTTCAACTGGTACTCAACAGGATCTTCCACTGTTATAATCTTCTTCTGGACACTATAGATCTCGCTGAGTGCGGCATATAGAGTTGTAGTTTTACCGGATCCGGTTGGCCCCGTAACTAGAATGATGCCGTGAGGTTCTTCTATGAGCCGCCTAAACTGATGAAACATGTCTCGCGGCATGCCCAACTCTGTAAGACCCAGCATAGCCGTCTGTTTGTCGAGAATACGCATCACTACGGCCTCACCATAGATGGTTGGCACTGTAGATACGCGAAGGTCGATCTGTCGGCCAGCAGCACGGATCTTCATACGGCCGTCCTGCGGAAGCCTGCGTTCTGCAATGTTCAGGTCGGAGAGGATTTTAATGCGGCTAACCAACGCGGGGTGGTACCGTCGCGGAGGGGCGCTAACCTCGTGCAAGACACCGTCGACTCGATATCGAACGCGCAGTTCACGCTCAAAAGGCTCTACGTGAATATCCGATGCGCGGTCTTGAATGGCCTGGTTTATGATACGGGCCATCTTCTGGAGATCTGCCACGTCGAGGCTGTCCTCATCCTCAACTGCACGTTCGGCTTCCTGCACGTCCTGGATAATTCGCGACATATAGGACTGCTCGCACACCCGCCTTATATCTGCTGCAGCGGCCAATACTGGTCGAACGTCCAAGCCCGTTAGGAGTCGTAAATCGTCGGCGGCAAGAATATCAAGAGGGTCCGCCATTGCTACTGTAAGTACATTTTCGTTTTGCGATAAGGGCACGAGGTGATGACGCATCGCAAATTCGCTGGGAACAATGGCAAGTGCGGCCTCATTAGGTGGAGCTGCATTGAGGTCAACGAGATCACATTCTAGCTGCCTTGCAAGCGTTTGCAGTAAATTTGTCTCGGAAATATATCGGAGCGACACAAGGATTTCACCAATGCGGCGACCATCTCTAGCTCGCTGCTGCTCTGCCAGCGCAATGTCTAATTGGTCCTGTGTTACAGCACCTTCCTCAATAAGCATGGCACCAATAGGCATCCTGCGGAGTTTCAGCATCTGTACCTCGCCTCACGGATAAGCTTTTGCGGGCATTCAACAAGCTGACCTGCCCTACGGGTCTCACGAATGGTAGACGGTAAAATCGGCAGGGAGTTTCACGTTTATTTGAGGTTATGAAGGATACATAACTAAAGCAACCCAGATATTTGTCACCACGGCAGGTTAAAAACCTGAGCTTATGATGTAAATGGATGAAACGTTAATTACGTACTTCATAGTCACAGGCGAATTAGATTTATTAATATGGGTTGATATTTCTGCAACAGTTCTGCTACAGTAGCAACGTAACAGATAGTGAGCCAAAACCGGCTCAAAAAAATTCCAAAGGGCTGAATTATGCAAACACCGGCACAGGTGCCGCCCTCCACTGCACCAACGCTTTCCTATCGCGACATGCCGTTGCAAGAGGCAATGGATCGACTAGGGGCTACCTCAGAAGGCCTAACATCCAAGGACGCAGTCTCGAGGTTGGCGAAGTATGGCCGTAATGAACTAACAGAGCCTCCCAGGAACCCCGTTGCCGACTTTCTGCGCCGATACTGGGGCCCTATGCCGTGGCTTCTCGAACTTGCAATGGTGTTATCGTTCATCCTCAAGCGGCCGGCTGAAGGCGTGATTATACTTGTGCTGCTCACCATGAATGCAATCATTGGTTTCTGGCACTCGCAGGGCTCGCACAAGGCGGTATCGTTGCTGAAGCAGCGCCTTGCGCTACAAGCACGAGTACTACGCGACGGTAACTGGCAAACCATTGAAGTTGCGTTGCTTGTTCCGGGAGATGTCATAACCGTACGCCTTGGCGACATTATCCCTTCCGACGCTAAAATAATAACCGGTGATGTCTCCATTGATGAGTCAGCGCTAACTGGCGAATCGCTACCCATTGAGAAGAACGCAGGGGCTGTTATCTATTCCGGCTCAGTTATCCGCCAGGGCGAAGCGCGATGTCTGGTTATTAACACTGGCTATACTACCTACTTCGGCCGAACAGCAGAACTGGTAAACGCCGCAAAACCGAAGTCTCACCAGGAAGCTATCGCCCTCGCGATCGTGAAATACATGATGTACCTTGGCATTGCAGCTTCACTCATCGTAGCGGGCGATGCGGCTGTACAACACCATTCGTTCCTGCTCATACTCACCTTCATTGTTGTGTTCCTCATGGGCTCTGTACCAGTTGCTCTTCCTGCAGTACTAACGATTGTTCAGGCGGCAACAGGTATTCAGCTCTCCAAGAGTGGTGTTCTTGTCACCAGGCTGGAGTCCATTGAAGACGCCGCATCGGTGAGCGTGCTCTGCATGGACAAAACTGGCACCATTACGATGAATCAGCTCTCGGTGGTGGAAGCAGTTGGCTTCGAGCCTTATGTTCTTACGGATACGTTGAACATGGCAGCGCTAGCCTCACGCGAGGATGGAATGGACCTCATCGATCTCGCTATTCTGGAGTATGCCAAAGCCCAAGGGGCCAACGGCCAGGGTTACAAACAGTTGACTTATACGCCATTTAACCCGGCGGTACGACGAACGGAAGCGACTGCTTCCAAGGACGGATTAGAGTTCAAGGTCATCAAGGGTGCATCGCAGGTTGTGGCACCCATGTGCACGGGTATGGATGCGCAGGAGCTCGCCAAAGTAGACGAACATGTTCAATCCTATAGCCGCAAAGGATATCGAACGATCGCGGTTGCACGCTCGAAGGAAGGTGAACCTAACGCATTAAGCCTGGTTGGCCTCGTCGCCCTCGCAGATCCTCCACGGCCAGACTCGCGGCAGATGATTGCAGAGATTAAGCAACTTGGCGTAAAGCCGATAATGCTCACCGGCGACAATATGGCGATTGCGAAAGAGATAGCAGTACAGGTAGGGATTGGTGAGAACATCAGCAGACTTTCCGATGTGGCTCACCTACAGGGTAAAGAACGTGCAACCGCTGTTGCCACCAGCGACGGGTTTGCCGAAATCTATCCTGAAGACAAATACCAGCTTGTAAAACTCCTGCAGGAAGCAGGCTATATGGTTGCAATGACGGGTGACGGGGTAAACGACGCACCTGCATTGAAGCAGGCGGAAATGGGTATCGCCGTAAACAATGCGACCGACGTTGCCAAAGCATCGGCAAGCGTAGTCCTAACCGAGCCAGGTATTCAGGTAATTGTTAAGGCTGTAGAGCTCAGCCGTGAAACCTATCAGCGAATGTTAACCTGGGTCATAAACAAGGTCATGAAAGTCATTCAGGTGGTGGGGCTTCTTACCATCGGTTATTTCATGGTTCACGAGATGATAGTATCGATGCTGGGAATTTCCCTACTCATTTTTGCGAACGATTTTGTCACGATCTCGCTGGCGACGGACAATGTAAAACATACGCTCAATCCTAACAGCTGGGACGTGGCAAATATAATGAGTGCTGCCCTGGTAGTGGGTGTTTTACTGATTGGTGAAGGGCTGGCCACCATATGGTGGGGCATCCATATGCTTCATCTGGACATCGATCACCTTCGCACACTGGTACTTCTTATGCTCGTGTTTACAAGCCAACTAAACGTTCTTATGGTTCGAGAACGAAGGAGCCTTTGGGCATCGAGACCAGGCACTGCGCTCATAGTATCGTCGCTATCGGTTACAGTACTATACATTGCGCTTGGAATTTCCGGCATACTCATACCGGCTATTCCACTCGTCAATATCCTGGAAATGCTGGCGTTTCTCATTGTGTGCACGATACTGTTTGACTTTCCGAAACGTGCAGTATTCCACAGGTTCCACTTAAGTTAGCCAAAGGACATCGCTAATTTACGTCTCGCCAACAACTCCTTCGTGGAGATGCTGGCGGGACGTTGTGTTTACGAACTGGGATTAAGCTGACGGGATGTCAACGAAGTGGTTACTTAAATCCGGCGGTCGCAACGGCTAGCCGCCAAGCTGGCTCATACCGCGATTAAGGGGAGCGATACCGTCTTCCAGCCTATGTTCCAGTGGCTTGTGCTTAACAACCAGGCGGAATAGGTTTGCCAGGTCGTCATCGTTAGCGCCCTCTCTTAAAGCGTCACGCAGACTAACCTCTCCGTCAGCCATGAGGCATGGACGCAGTGCACCATCCGCTGTAAGCCTAAGGCGATTACATTGACGGCAGAAGTCGCGCGTAACCTGGCTTATAAACCCTACTGTGCCAGCCGCACCGGGTATACGAAAAGTCTGTGCAGGCCCATGTGTGGTTACGTCTGCGTCTTGCAGCGGACCCAATTCTGCCTCAATAGTGGATCTGGTTTCACTAGCCGCCACAAATGCACGGCGCATCGCTCCCCCGTTTAGCATTCCTGACGACTGGTTGAGTACGGGAAGTTGAAACCTACCAAAAGAGTCGGCATTGCTAGCCGCATACATATCGTTCTTAGTTGCACCCGGCTTGGCAGCACCAGCCAGGGCATAAAACCCCCGTAACAGGTCGGGTTCATCTCCTGCGGACCAACTGATGGGCATTAGCTCTATGAATCTCACGTGTACCGGTTGTGCGATTGTTAGCCGGGCAAAATCTGTGCACTCATCATCGTTGTAACCGCGCATGACAACGCAGTTGATCTTTACCGGAGCCAGTCCTGCATCCAGCGCGGCGTTTAACCCACGAAGCACCTCCGCTAAATCTCCACGCCGTGCTATCGCGGTAAACCTGTTTTCACGCAGGGTATCGAGGCTCATATTCACACGGTTAACGCCCGCTGCGGCCAACTCACGCGCCATGCGACCCAACAGGAAACCGTTTGTTGTTATAGAGAGCTCTTCCAATTGGGGATGACGCGCGATCTCCGTTAGCACCGAAACCAGCCCGGGGCGTACTAGCGGTTCACCGCCGGTAATACGAATATGATTCATTCCCAAAGAAACTGCTAGCGTCACCAGGCGAACAAGTTCAACGTCGTTAAGTAGTTCATCACGGTGACTTATGGGCGCGCCCTCGTCTGGCATACAATATATGCAGCGAAAGTTGCACCGGTCAGTTACGGAAACCCGCAAGTAATGAATCTTTCGATCGAAACTATCTATCAAAGCCATACTGGTCTCCGTGGGTGATACCTTAGCTACGCTTGTGTAACATGTTAGCGTATATGCCCGGCGTGCTGTTGGGTATTGGAATTGCGCCCACCGTTTTTGCGTAAAATTCTGCAGGCCCAACACCGCCAATGATACCATACGCATAACCCGCGTTTCTCAATCCATAAAGGCTTGCAATCAGCAGAGCACGCCCTATACCCTTACCTCGATGCTCAAGTGACACACCCGTTGGGCCAAAAAAGTTGCGGCACGTAGCTTCGGTAGCCGCAAATCCCACTATGGCACCATCGATGATTGCAATATGCAATGACACGGGCTGTCTGGCAAAGCACGGAGCCACCTCATCGGCCCATCCAATTGAAAAGTTCTCCTCTATAAAACACCTTACAGCGGTAGCTTCAAACGTATTTGCGCGACGAATGATGATGCCGGCGTCACACATCTTTTCGAATACATCCCGTTCGTTGGGAAGAGTCAACAGATTTACGAGCATGTCAGCCAATGTAAAGGGAACCTTTCATCCATCGAAGGAGTCTTTAATTTGTGCGCAGGAAGTTGTCGTTGCGTGTCCCACACGAGATGTCACCATTTTGGCGTATATTGCGCTCAATTGCTATGAATGCATTTGATAGCGTGGTAATATTTTACAAAGCATTGGCCAGCCGCTGGAGGTGCTTGTACTAACCGCATCAAGGAGCAGAATTTAAATGCCTTCGTTGATTAGCCCTGCACAACGGGTTGCCGGCGCGTTGCGACGCACCGATCGAGCCCTTCGTAACTGGCAGGACGAACCCGAAAGTCCTCGTAGTGACGTCGATAAAATGATTGCAATAGTAGCAGACTTAAGGACGTGGGTTCAGGGCCACCTCCTGCTAGACATTGAGAAGTCCTTGTCTAAAGACTTATCCGAGCACGACCATAACGGTGATGGGCCACTCTTCTCGTAACTCTACGATACAGCGCATTCTCAAGTTGCAAAGGCTACCGATTACGCCATTGCACCGAGACCGTAGGTTTCCCCTCTAGTTTTAAAGCTAGCCACCCTTTAGACGCATTGTACCGGTAGCCGTTCTCCACGGCTACCTTTACTCCATTGATTGAGACAGTCGGCAAACTAGGAACCCCAGTTATGAGAACATCATAACGACCAACTGGCCAGCCCTTTGCGTGGAAACTTACCCCCGAAGTGGTGTCGCTATAGATGTGCACATGCCCCGGTAAATGTATAATCGCACCACTTCGATGGCACACTTCCATATCGTACATTGGCAGCATATGGAAATAGCGAATTGAGCCGCTAAACGCAGTGCCAGGATTGATCGCTGGTAGATTTCTATGCTGTGTTTTCAGGTTAAAAGAGTCCGGGAGCAGTCCGTGAAGTTTAGAGCCTATGGGCCAGGTCATCTGCATGCTACACGCCGTTATGCCGTCTGCAATACGTGTCCATGTGTCGTCGTGGTCCTCCCTGGCTAGCATACGTAGTGCGTCCGCATATACCATTCCGCACCACTGTACTGGTAAACCCAGCCAACCTGGCGAATTCCAATGTGAAGCTCCAAACACCGCTATCGTAGCGTAAATACCAACATGTGCTGCAGTGGGTGCCTGTAGGTAGACAAATGGAACACCAGTCCACGCCCAGTACTCAGCCTGCTGCAGGTAGCTCGGACGCCCGCTAAGCATGTACCCCAGCGCGTAGCATTTGCAAAGATCCGCGGAGGCAAGAATATCCGGTACGTGTAGTGGAACCTCCCATGTTTGTGCGCCCCGGGGAACACTGGCACGGTATTGGTCGAGTCGATCCAGAATTTTAAGCGACCGGCGAATTATCCTCTCATCTCCGCAAAATGAGGCGTTTTCCAACAGCGGCAGTACGCTTTCTGCGTCCAGGCCATCCGTGTATCGGTGTGGATTTGTCACGGAGAGGTCATCTTCGCCTGCGGCAGAATGGTAGATGACATGAGGGCTTATTTCGAGCCTCGTCAGCTCGTCATTAGCAAGCTGTTCCGCTTCCGCTGCGGCCGTAAGGGCATGTCCGGCAACTAACGGCGGGGCTGCCGTTCGCACATGGAAGATACCAGCTGTGTACAACTCAGGCAGTGGCACGGCGGCCATAGCAGTCCTGTATGCTGCGGTCAACGGGAGGCATAGTGAAGGTGCAGACAAATTCGCCGCAATGTAGGCGATCTCGGTTGCCGCGTCGGGTGCCACTTGAAGGGGTAGCTGCTTCCCCCCCATAAACGCGTGCTGAAATCGCGGAATATGACTGATGGGCGAGTTCAGCCAGCCAGCCGAAGCAAGGGTAAGCCAATCGTTTTTATTGATGCCAGGAGACGGAGCAGGCGGTAGCCCATGCATCGCGACATACTGCTTAATAGCGGGTACTACGGTAAGACCTCGCGCACCCATCACCGTAACGTTGGCAAAAATCACATGACCTGGCCCAAGGTGAACAGGCATATAAGGCAGGATGTCGCCAGGGGGACGGCCGCGGCCGACGGAACCAGGTGCGATAACCGCCATCAGGTGTGCCGGTGAATTGAATATCCTGTCGGGGGAATCGAACAGGGCTGAGATGCCCGGCTGCGTTTGCCAGGTTAGTGATATAACCCGGTTGTGTGCAGCAAGTGCCATAAG
>JAJZFK010000425.1 GCA_021805405.1 bacterium | reverse complement strand
GCTACCATGCGCATCATCTCACCCAACTCAGTATCCGGGCTGGCCGTAATGTAATCGCTGCACATCCACCCGCCAACCTGCTCGTCTGGCAGCATTTTTAGCGCGTGTGCGGTGTTGGCCATACTCAGTATGTGATCGAGCGCCTGCCTCATCAGCAGGCCGCGTATGCTCTCATTCTCAATAATGACTATGCTGGTTAGGCTAGGATCTCGCGCAAATCGTCGCGCGGCCTCCGCGAGCGGGGTATCTATTGCCAATGTGCACCCCTTGCGCATGAGCCCGGATACCTTAACGCCTCGCCCCATGGTAAGCTGACTGCGCTGAGCGTGACGTGCTGCTATATCTGTACGAAGATCCTTGCGCACGCCGCAGAAAACATCGGCTGGTTTGCCCAGCAGATAGCCCTGGCCATACGTTACGTCCAGATCTATTAGCGTTGAAAGCTCATCCCACGTTTCGGCACCTTCCCCAATAACCGCTGTGCCAATCTGCCTGGCATATCGCACCAAAGTTGCGAGCAAGCCGCGCCGCGCACCGTTGACATCCAGGTTTTTCACCAGATTGCGGTCTATCTTCACGAAATCTGGCTGAAGCTCGGTGATGAGCTGCAGGCTGTTATACCCCGCACCTACGTCATCAACTGCCAGTTTGAAACCCTGTTCGCGAAGTGAGGAAATTGCCTCGGTAAGCCGGGGAAAGTCATCCAGCGTCTGACGCTCGGTGATCTCTATCACAATCTGGTCTGGGCGCAATCCTGCATCACGCACTCGTAAGGCAAGCGGCCGGTCATGCTTGTTGATGCTGTCCAGGCCCTCAGCTTCAACGTTCACAAACAGGTTGTGCCTAAGGCCGATTGATGCCGCCTGAAGAAAGCACTGCTCAAGACAGGCCATATCAAACCAGGCGATCATCTGTGCCTTCGCCGCAGCGTGGAACAGCGCACCCGGCCTTCGCAGTGGCGTGTGGTGCGGACCACGAATTAGTGCTTCGTAGCCGTAAACCTTGCCGTCGGAAAGCGTTACAATGGGCTGAAACTGCGTGGTAAGCTGGTGATTAACGATAATTTCCAGTAGTGCGTTCATCTCGCGTATGTTCTCTTGCACCGCCTCTGCAGTTCTCATTCCAGCTACGGGATAGACGGAAAACGAAGGAGTTTCTCCGCCGTTAAAGTCGAATGCAAGTTCCTTTGCAAGGCGCTGAGAAACCATGTGCACATGCATAGCATTTTCAGGCAGTTCTATGCCGCCCGCTACCGCCATAGAGATGGCCCAGGTATCGCTAAGCAAGGGCCACACCTCGGTTACACACGCTTCCAGCATGACAGCGCGCAGGTGCGAATCGATGCGATCACGCTCAAGCCATGCGCGGGCACCCTCGCTGGTGGCGCGTAGAAGGAACGCAACTTTGCCCCCATCAAGCGCATCAATCCATCGAGTTAATGGCAGGGCATGGGCAGGCGGAACTGGTTCGTCGCCCGAATCCCAAAAGCCCGAAGGCTCTAATCTGTTCAGCATTCCTAAGAGTACTCCACTACGACAGGATACATGGCTTGGTACTTGCTATTGCCAATAATAGTAACTCTCTTATTCCACAATTTGGCGGATAACGCGCACATGACCGTGTGGTACACTTCCACTGACCGGCGATTGCGCAAAGGCGCGCACTGGCTGCGGAACATTGCAGTTCGGTCCAACGTTCAATGATGCACGTTTACGGCTGGAGAAACCAATGAAAACTGAAAATCCCAACGTTCGCGGTGATGTGTTTTGCAACCTTTCCGCTTCTCGCCTGGTTGAGCATGCGCTGGCCCGTAATGAAGGCGAACTTACAAGCAGTGGTGCGTTTGCAGTACGCACAGGTGCCTTTACGGGCAGGTCACCACAAGACAAGTTCATTGCTCGCACAACATCTAGTGAGCCACTTGTATGGTGGGGCAAAGTAAATCAGCCCATCTCGCCAGAAAAATTTGATAGCCTGTATAAAAAAGTATGTGACTACCTGCATTCACGGCCCATTTACAGCCAGGATCTCAGCGCAGGTGCAGATCCTCGTTATAATCTTGGATTGCGCGTAATAACCGAATTCGCGTGGCACAGCCTGTTTAGCCGCACGCTTCTGCGCGGGCCAGAACAGACGCCGGTGTCACCCGAGTCGCGCGCCACCCTTTTGGAGAAGCCCTTTGATGGGTTCAAAATACTCTGTGCACCGGGGTGTATGGCCAACCCTGAAGAGGATGGTACGCGCAGCAAAACTTTTGTAGTACTAAATTTCGAAGAGAAGATCGTCCTCATTGGTGGTACCGAATACGCAGGCGAGATCAAAAAAAGTGTGTTCACCATACTTAACTATCTGCTGCCTCAACAAAACGTTCTTCCAATGCACTGCTCTGCAAACGTTGGTTTGAATCACTCTGATGTCGCGCTCTTTTTCGGGTTGAGTGGCACCGGCAAGACTACACTCTCCGCCGACCCAACTCGCGCGCTTATTGGCGACGACGAGCACGGGTGGAGCGACCACGGAGTATTCAACTTTGAAGGCGGCTGCTATGCCAAGTGCATCAACCTCACACCCGAATCCGAGCCACAAATCTACAACGCAATAAAATTTGGATCCGTTCTAGAAAACGTGCCAGTAGACCGAGCATCAGGTGAGCCCGATTACAAGAGCACGAAATATACCGAAAACACGCGCGTAGCTTACCCTCTAAACTATATCCCTGGTGCCATGGGATGTGCGTCTGCAGGACATCCACAGAACATCGTATTTCTAACGGCCGATGCCTTTGGGGTGTTACCCCCCGTTAGCCGACTAACTCATGATCAGGCAATCTACCACTTCCTCAGCGGCTACACTGCACGTGTAGCTGGCACTGAGCGAGGAATGGATTGTGAACCACAAGCGACTTTTAGTGCCTGTTTTGGCCAGCCATTCCTGCCGCTGCCACCTGCTGCTTACGCTGATATGCTCGCCGAACGGTTATGCCGTTACGATGTAAAGGTGTGGCTGCTTAATACAGGGTGGCAGGGCGGACCCTACGGCGTTGGAACTAGGGTACCCCTCGCCCTTACCCGGCGAATGCTCGACGCGGCAATTGAGGGTGAACTGGACGATGCCAGCATGGCCGTTCATCCGCTGTTTGGGCTTCAATCACCAACCGCGATACCGGGCGTGCCTGCTGAGGTACTAAACCCATGCCATTCCTGGACAAACCCATCCGATTATCAGCGAGCCGCCATTAATCTTGCGCAAAAGTTTCGCGAAAACTTTAAGCAGTACCATGGCAAGGTTTCTCAGGCAGTAGAGAATTCTGGTCCAACTACGTAGCAACTACCACTATTCGGTGGTATGCAATGTAAACTAATAGGTACCGTACAACCATTAAAGCGAGGTTTGCTATATGACAAGTGCTATGCAACAGTTGAAGGCGTACCAAAAAAAGGTAATAAGACTGGGTGAGATAAGTTCCGTGCTAGGATGGGATCAACTGACCTATATGCCCCCGGGCGCCGCGGCAGACAGAGCGGATCAAGAGACAACAATACAGATGCTCATCCATGAGCTGTCGGTTAGCCCCGCAGTGGGCAAATTGTTAGCGGCCTGCGAAACCGAGGTGAGTGGATTAGAGCCCGATGCCGACGATGTTGCACTCGTACGGGTATCAAAGCGCGACTATGATCTCGCAACAAAGGTTCCTGCTGCTCTTATTGAGGAACTAGTCAGTCACTCCTCTATGGCGTACGAAGTGTGGGTTCAGGCACGTCAACGAAGCGACTTTTCCCTGTTTGCACCGGTGTTGCGCAAGACAATTGTGCTAAATCAACGTCTTGCAGAATGCATAGGCTATCAGGATCACCCGTATGACGCGCTTCTTAACGAACACGAGCCAGGCATGAGTACGGCAAGACTGCGCCAGCTCTTTGCCGAACTTAGGCCCGCACTCATAACACTCGTAGCAGATATCGCCAATGCAACACAGGTAGACGCCTCCTTTATGCATGGAGATTTCCCGCTGGCCAGCCAGCAGGAACTCACTCTGGAAGCTGTGCGCGCAGTGGGCTATGACTTGAACCATGGTCGCCAGGACAAAACTGTGCACCCCTTCTGCACGAGTTTCTCCCGTAATGATGTTAGGATTACCACCCGGTACGACGAACATATGCTTGGTGGTGCGCTCTATGCCTCACTTCATGAAGCGGGACACGCAATGTATGAGCAGGGTCTTCCCTCAGAGTTGGAACTGACAGCGCTCTGCCGAGCGGCCTCGTCTGGGGTTCACGAAAGCCAGTCCCGAATGTGGGAGAATATGGTTGGTCGCGGCGGCCCATTCTGCACCTATTTTCTGCCCAGGCTGGCGCACTATTTCCCTGGCTCTTTTGGCAGCGTGACGCCAGAACAGCTCTATAGGGCAGTCAACAAGGTAGAACCGTCGCTTATACGCGTTGAAGCCGATGAGGTAACCTACAACCTGCACATCATACTTCGGTTCGAGCTTGAGATTGCGATGCTGGAGGGCAGGCTAGACGTGGATGACTTACCCGATGCATGGGATGCAGCAATGCAGGAGATGCTCGGTATAACACCCCCGACAGATTCAGAAGGATGCCTGCAGGACGTTCATTGGTCCGGAGGCTTTGGCTCATTTCCCGCTTATTCGATAGGCAACCTCATTGCCGCTCAGTTGTGGAACAAGGTACAAACAGAGTTGCCTAACCTAAGCGCAAGTATTGAAAATGGCGACTGTTCCCCACTGCTCAACTGGCTTCGCGAGAAGGTGCACAGCAAGGGCGCAAAGCTCTTTCCAATGGATCTGGTGTTGCACGCAACGGCAGAGCCACTAAATAGCCGATATCTCATTGATTACCTCAATGGAAAATACAGGGATATTTACGGACTTTAATATCCTCTTGCGAATTGAACTATCCATTTCGGATCACGTCTATACGAATTGTAGATCGTTATCCGAAATGGAGCAGACCCATGGTAGCAGTGGGGAATATAATGCACGCTGATTTTGCGTTGGTCCAAAGGGCTAAAGCTCAGGATAGAGCTGCGTTTAATGAAATCGTGCTGCGTTACAAGAGCAAGGTGTACAACTACATCTTTAGGCAGGTAGGAAGTGCTTCGGATGCTGAGGATCTTACGCAGGAGACCTTTGTGCGCGCTTACCTCTCGATCAACTCATTTCAAAGCCGCGCCAGCCTCAATACCTGGCTGTTCAGGATAGCGACGAACCTCTGCATCGATCAGGGCAGAAAGAATCAGCGAACACGGTCATTTCTTGCACCGCCAGTACGCGAGGACGAGGATTCCGTTGACCAGGATATACCTGACAGCAGTTTTGACCCTCAGATTCTTGCACTAAATTCTGAACTGGGCGTAAAACTGGAGGCTGCGCTACGATCGCTACCGGAAAAATTAAGAACAGTCATCCTGCTGTATGATGTGGAAGGACTTTCGTATGACGAAATATCCGGTATTTTAGATTGCCCTCTTGGCACCATAAAATCGCGGATATTTAACGCCCGTAGCGCCCTGCGCGAAAAACTTGCGCCGTATCTTCAAAGCGTGGTATAGAATTGACCAGCAATTTCAACGGGAATTCTAACCCAAATGGAATGTTAAAATCATGATAAACCGAAAAAACATACCAAACGATAACTGTGATATGGCCGATGCGTTGCTTCCGCAGTTTGTAGCCGGTGAACTATCGGCACGACAGACGTGGCAGCTAGAAAAGCACCTGACGAGCTGCAGGGATTGCAGCCTGAAGGTAGAGCAGCTACGCCAAACCATCGGATTATTACAGAACTGCACGAAACTGGATACATCCGATGACTTCATGGCCAAGTTGCACGCCCGCATTGATGCTGTCGATGCATCTGCCGAGGATTTCAAAAGTTCCGAACAGCGAACATCGTTCAGAGATATTTTCAAGAGGATTGGAAGCGTTCGGCGCGTACCTGGTCTACCTATAGGCGTCGCCCTTGGCGTTGCCGCAGTGCTTATGATATCGCTGATACCTGGTATCCGGCCCAGCCAAAGTGCTGCTAACGCCTACCAACCAGATGCCCATACAAGCACAGTGGTAGAGGCGCAACTCGCTCAGACTGCAGCTGACCCATTGGGAGATGCCGCTGCCGACCAACTAGTAGTTCATCAGGACAGTTCAACATTAGACAATTCTAACCCGTAACCTTGAACCAATTTAGCGGATAAAACAGCCAGCCTGGATTGCTTGAGTAACATGATCAACATTTACCTGCTCCCTAAGGGAAGTAAAATAAAATATGCCCTTGGGGCGCTCGCGATTGTGGTTTGTACCGCAACCAGCGTTGTTTCAGCAAAGGCACAATTGGGGCGCACCTTCAAGCGGGCACACAAGCCGGCGGCACATGCGTCCAGACCGCTACGAGGCTACGGGTACCGTCCATCTAAATCCAAGGCCAGCCAGCAAGTGTACAGCGATCCACGAGCCGTTAATCTCCTGCTGCAAACGTTCACCAGCCATGCGTTCTACAAAGGGGTTCAGCACACTCAGGTTGGCAGCCAGATTTCCGTACAAAACGTAATGGGCGGGCCGCAGGGCCGGTTGCGCCTCGACTATATCTCGCCGCCTCGTTTTGCGGGCGACGTAATGGTTACGGCCCCAAAAACATTCCTGCACTACATATCCACTAAACAGCGCACGTATGTTACCCACTGGCCAGCGGGTAAACGGATGCGAATTGCCACCCGGCTGAGAACGCTTATACGCAACGGGAAGTTGCTTGTAACGCAGACCGGATGGCAGGAGATAGCGGGCGTTAACTGCACAATTGTGCGCATTGCGAGAAACGTTGCAGGGGTACCAGGTGGGGTTACTCAACGGCAGGTTTGGATTGACCCTGCTAATGGAATAATCCTGCGAAATGAACGGTGGTCTCCCGCAGGTATTCAGTCCGTGTCCTATTTTACGAGCATAGATATGGGTGGAGCTAGTGGTGTTACAATGCGCGATTTTACGGTGGCATCGCTGCCTGCAAACTCACACAGACAGCGAATCATCAATCAGAGTACGCGCGTTCTTTCGTTAGAAGCTGCAGAGCAAAGCGCCGGTATTCATGTGCTGCTTCCAGCCTACATACCTGCAGGTTACCACATAAACGGCATATGGACGGTTCACCACGGAAAACTTACAAGCGTATTGATGCGATACAGCGCCGGTGTTAACCACTTTTCAATCTTCGAGCACCAGGTGCTGCGACGAGGCTCATCCTATCCGCATCCGCCACTCCGGCCCCGTGCAGGTGTGCAGACGTGGAGGCAGGAGGCTGACGGCACCACTATCGCGATCACTTATATCGGCAGCCTGGCTCCCTCGGACCAAATTACGATGGAACGGTCATTCCGCTGATGCCCACTCCAGCTTAAGTCCGGATAGTAGCGCGCCTGCAAGTACCATGTGCCCAACCTGATTGGGGTGTACGCGATCACCCGACAAGGCAGACGGCTTGCTGGAAAGCAGTACATTGTCGTAGGCTGCCTGAGTATCTACCAGGATAGCGCCATTTGCCCCGGCAATATTCGCCACCATCTTGCCGTACCTGTCCATCATAGCCCGCATAGGGTCTGTTAGATCCGGTTCAATAAGAAACGGCGTCATGAGGACAAGGCCCTTTAATTTCGGCAGCGTCTGCTTCACGAGTCTTCCCAATCGCTCTTCAAACTCTGAGGGAAGTACATGTATCTCCGGTCGGTCCACTGCATCAAACTGCCGCCATACATCGTTTGTGCCAATCATGATCGACAGCCAATCGGGCTTCAGATCTAGAACGTCTGTGGTCCATCGAGACTCAAGATCGCGTACCGTGTTGCCGCTAATCCCGGTGTTGAGCACCTTTATCCGTCGGTCTGGATGCACGGCGCTCAGGACAGCGTTGACATACGCGGCATATCCGCCGCCTAGCCCGCCATCCGGCCCGGACCCCACTGGACGCGCACGTCCGGCATCTGTGATCGAGTCACCAATCAGCACTAGAGTTTCATCCGTTCCAATCAACATGAGGGCACTCCTTTTAGGCTAGAACTATGTTAACAAGCTTACCGGGCACAGTGATTACCCGCTTTACAGCGCTGTTGGCAATATCGGGAATAATCTTTTCGCACAGCATGGCCAAGCGCTCCATCTCCTTGGTCTCGGTTCCAACTGGGATGGTTATACGGTCCTTAACCTTGCCATTTATCTGTACCACTATCGTTACCTCCTCTTCGGTGGCAGCGGCAACGTCCCATAGCGGCCAGTCGGTTCTGTAGGTGTAACCAAGTTTACCAAGCCTGGTCCACCGCTCATCAGCAAAATGAGGTACAAACGGGCTCAGCAACAGGCACATAGTCTCCATTGCCTCAGAAAGGATGATCTGCTGCTCGCAGCTGGGAGTTTTGGTACCCAGGTTATTACGAAATGCCGACAGCTCGTTAGTAAACGCCATTAGCTGTGCAACCGCAGTGTTAAACCGAAAGTTCTCTATGTCCTCGCTCACCTTTTGGATGGTCTGGTGAAGCCGTCTTCGCAGCACCTTTAACTCCTCTGTGGGCGTACTGATTACTGTCTCACGCCATGACGGATTGTAGTGTGGTTCTAGATCGCAAAGTAGTCTCCACAAGCGGTTAAGGTATCGGTTAGCGGCCTCAATGCCAGTATCCGACCACTGAACGTTCTCCTCGTACGGAGCAACGAATAGTAGGAACAACCTAAGACTATCCGCACCATATTTTTCGGCCATTTCGTCTGGCGTAACAACATTACCCTTGCTCTTGCTCATTCTAACCCAACGCCAAACCCATTCCGATTCGGGAATACTGTCGCGCTCTTCCGGCTTGATTACCTTCCAGTCTAGCACAGTGAGTTCCGGATCAGCTTCGTCATCACCGGTCGGCTCATCCGCCTGTACCCTCCGTCCTGCCGTGTAGGCGAGAACGCTGCCCTGGTTGCGGTAAAGCTTGAACGGCTCCTCTATACTGGTAAAACCACAATCCTTAAGCGCTCGTGTCCAAAATCGACTATAGAGCAGGTGGCCCACCGCGTGCTCGGCACCACCGCAATAGAGGTCTACAGGCATCCAGTAGGCAGTTGCCTCCTGCGAAAAGGCAGCCGTGTCGTTATGAGGGTCTGCAAAGCGAAGGAAATACCAGCTTGAGCAGGCGGAACCACCCATTGTGTCGGTTTCGCGGCGTGCAGGGTGCCCACACTGCGGACATGTGGTTTCAACAAACTCCGGGATGGCAGCCAATGGTGACTCACCCGTGCCAGTGGGCTCATAGCTTTTCACGGGTGGTAACAACACAGGTAGGTCTTCTTCTGGAACGGGAACGGTACCACAATCTGCACAGTGAATCATGGGGATTGGTGCACCCCAATACCGCTGGCGCGAAATCAGCCAGTCGCGAAGGCGATAGTTGACCACGCCCTTGCCCCAGCCCTGTTCGTCCAGCCATTTAATGACCACCGCAACGGTACTCTTGTTGTTAGGCGAACCATCAAAGGGTCCACCAACCTGCATGGTTCCACCTGTGGGCATCGCCTCCGTCATCTGGGAGTCATGCTGAATTTCGTCAGTTTTATATACAAGGACAATCGGGACATCAAATTTCCGGGCAAATTCGAAGTCACGCTGGTCATGCGCCGGAACCGCCATAATTGCCCCGGTACCGTAGCCCATCAAGACGTAATCCGCTATAAAGACTGGCAGCTTGGCACCGTTTACGGGATTGATAGCGTATGCACCCGTGTGAACTCCTGTCTTCGCTCGT
>JAJZFK010000073.1 GCA_021805405.1 bacterium | reverse complement strand
GGGCAACAAAGCGCAGGATGTGATCTTTGCGGGCTCGGATACCCGCAAGGCGCTAGGCATGGCGGAAGTCCGGCTCACCATCGATAATCAGGATGGCCAGCTTCCAGTTCAGTTCACAGAGGTGGTTATTACCCGGCGCATATTCCGTTCCGGTGAAAGCCAGTACCTGCTAAATGGCGCGGCGGTGCGCCTGCGAGATATAACAGAACTCTTCCTGGATACAGGTATGGGCCGTGGTGCTTATTCTGTTGTTGGCCAGCATGAAATTGATGCCGTACTATCAGCAAAATCGGAAGATCGACGGGAATTGTTTGAAGAAGCCGCCGGAATTAAGAAGTATCGCGCCAAAAAGAGGGAGGCACTTCGGCGATTAGACGCTGCCGAAACCAACCTGCAGCGGGTACAGGATATCCTTAACGAGTTAAACCGGCAACGTGGTCCGCTTGAAAAGCAGGCACTAGCCGCAGCTCGATACCTAAAGCTTAAGAATGAATTGGCACAGATTGAAACTGGACTGCTTGTAGCGGAAATACAGCGATCCGATTACGAACTAGCGGCTACACGCGAAGAGCGGGAAGCCATTCAGGCCGACCTCCTCGAACTGGATGGTCAGCTAGTTCGATTGGAACGACTCGCAGAAGACTCAGACCTACGCATGATGGAAGCCGATGAAGCCCTTGAAAAGGCACAAAAGCTTCAACTGGAAACATCAAGGTTCCACGAACAGCTAAAATCCCAGATTGCTCTGCTAGAGGAGCGGGAACGTACCGCGGCTTCTGGCAAAGAGCAGATCGTTGCTGAGATTTCTGATTTGAAACTGCAGGCAGAGCGACAGGAAACCGTGATCTCCACGGATGAAGCCGACCTGAAAGAGGCAACCGCAGAACACCGCGATGTTAGCGCCAGGTGGGCGACAGCAGGGCGACTTTTGCGCGAGCAGGAAGAACAGCTGCGCCAGACTCTCAAGGAGATTGAAAACCAGCAGTCGTTACGGCTGCGTAGAGAGCGGGAACGGTCCGAATTCCAGCGGCACCTTGCCACCGAACAGCTTAGGCTGGAAAACCTTACTAATGAACTACGCCAGCTAGAGGAGACTTTAGATTCTTTTGCTGAACAGGAAGTAACCAGTGTGGGACGTACAACGGCGCTGCATTCGGAGATCAAAGCGCTTGCAGCTAGATCATCGGATTGCCGTGTAGAGTTAGCAGGTGTGAACGAAGAGATTGCCGCAGCAAGGGTGGAGATCACCAAATCTCGCGAACTTGTGGACCAGTTGCGCCGCAAGGCTGCTGAGCAGAATGCCCGACTGCAAACTCTTCAGGAACTGCAGCATAGTCATGACGGCTTCTACCAGGGGGTTAAAGCTGTGCTGGACGCCGTGAAGCGTGGTGACCTGAAAGGGTTCTACCAGCCTCTCGTAGAGCTTCTCGAGGTTCCTGAGCGATATCGCATTGCGGTTGAGGTAGCTTTGGGCGGTAGCCTGCAGGATGTTGTAACGCATACGGAGCAGGAGAGCCGATCCGGAATAGAGTGGCTAAAATCTCATAGGGCTGGTCGTGTTACGTTCCTCCCGCTCCCACTCCTTAGGCCATCCAACCAGTTAAGCATTCGCCAGGAACATGGATTGGAAGGCGTTGCGCTGGATCTTGTTGCCTTCGACGAACGTTACTACCCTGCGGCTGCACTGCTACTTGGTCGTACTGTCATCGCCACAAACCTGGACGCAGCGATTGATGCCTCCAGTAGGCTTTCGACCTGGTCCCGTATGGTGACACTTGAGGGCGAGGTCATTACTCCTGGTGGCGCATTAACTGGCGGCTCATTGCAAGGAAGAGGAAGTCACCTACTCGGTCGCAAAGGCGAAATTGACGATCTTCAGAAACAGCTTCCCACATACAGAGATCAATTGCAAATTGCGCAGCAGCGTGAAGAGTCGGCGCGTAAGGATATCGCCCGCCTTGAGGCGTCGCTATCTCATATCACTCGGTCCCTGGCAGAACTGGAGAAACAGGAAGCTATTCTAAACAGCCAGTTAAATTCTACTGGCAACGACCTGCAGCGTATCTCTCGTGAACAGGCACAGGCTCGACAGAAGCTAGCGTCCCTCACCACCAGGCGAACGGACTGCGAGCTTCAGTTAACCCGCCTCACGCAGAGCCAGGCAGAAGCGCAAGTGGGTACCGACGAGGAAGACAGTCACCTGGCAGAACTCCAGGCATTGGCTCAGGTGCAGGCATCGCGTCGCGATACCTCGCGCGCCACCACCGTGGCTCTGGAAGTCCAGACGGGGCAGCTTCAAGCAAAAGTTCGCGGACTGGAACATTCCCTTAAAACAGAAAAGGAAAGTTTCTCTGCTGCTCGCACCCGAATTGCGAACAAGGAGACAGCGCTTGCCGATCTCGGTACTACGGGAGCCGATGCAGCAGCGGACCTGCAGCGACTGCGAGTGGATGTAAGCAATGCGGTTACAGCGTGTAGCGGTGCCGCAGCGCAGGAGGTAAGCGTGCGTCATTATCGCACCTCCATTGTCGAGGAGGCTGCGGCTAACAGCCGCAAGTCCCGCGAAGTTCTGTCGCGGCGAGAGAAGATTACGTCGGATCTGCATGACACTGAGATGCGACTTGCACGGCTGGATATGGCCCTTGCAACCGCCTCTCAACGGTTAGCAGCAGAATATGGCATCGCGCTGGAAGACGCGCTTGCCATGCCGGATGAGGCACCTGCGGAGCGCCAGGCAGCAGCAGAAGTAACACGCTTACGGCGGGAGATTCGTTTAATGGGCGAAGTAAACACGGGTGCCGGCGAAGAATATGAGCGACTTACCGAGCGCCTTGAGTTCCTGACAGAGCAGCAGGCGGATCTTGAACAGGGCCGCAAAGGACTGCTTGAAACCATTCACGAGATAGATACCAACACCCACGATGTTTTCCTCACCACATTCCACGCTGTGCAACGAGAGTTTCAGGAGCTATTCCAAAGGCTTTTTGGCGGTGGTACCACGAGCCTCGTTTTAACCAGGCCCGACGACATCCTCGAAACGGGTATTGATGTGGTTGTTCACCCGCCTGGTAAAAAGCCGCAGAGCCTTGCGCTTCTTTCGGGCGGCGAACGTGCACTAACAGCAGCAGCCCTTCTGTTTGCTTTCCTGCGCGTAAGGCCATCGCCATTCGTACTACTCGACGAGGTGGATGCGCCGCTCGATGGCGCAAACGTGGAGCGGTTTATCGCGCTATTACGCGATTTTAGTACCCAAACACAGGTACTAGTGATCACTCATAACCCAGCCACCATGGAGGCAGCGCCTACGTGGTATGGAGTCTCAATGAAAGTCGCAGGCGTTAGCCACATACTCAGTTATCGCGTTCCAGAAGAGAGCGTCCTAAGCACAGCGGATCGCGCAGTCGTGTTAGAACGCTAATGCCTGTACGAGCATTTACGACCCTTAAGCAACGCGCAGTGATTGTGCAGGCGTGCTGCTAACCTGGTGGCTCGCCAGATACGTGTCCAGTACGATGAGGCGTTTAACCTCCTGCATCGAGGTTTCACCACGAATTGCCCGCTGGCATGCATCAAATTGAATGGACTGATAGCCGTGGCGCGACCCAATCTCCCTTAGCCTGTGGGCTGGCTCACGCGCAGCAATCGCGCTCTGCATTTCGCCACCAACTGGCAAAACCTCGTGAACGCCTGCACGCCCCTTGTAACCCATGCTTTCGCACTCGGCACACCCAACAGGTTTCCACAAGCTTGTAACCTGTTCACCACAATGTGCAAACATTATCTCCTGTTCATCCGCCGTAGCCTTTTCCTCACGCTTGCAGGCTGGGCACAATGTTCTAATCAATCGTTGTGCGGTAATACCAACCAGGGCAGTACTCATAAGGAAAGGTTCAATGTTCATATCTACAAGCCGCGGAATTGCACCTACTGCGTCGTTGCAGTGGAGCGTACTTAGCACAAGGTGACCGGTGAGAGCAGCACGCACTGCAGTGTCGGCAGTTTCGGAGTCACGAATTTCACCCACCAGGACGATATCCGGATCCTGCCGCAGTATTGCCCGCAATTGCGCTGCAAACGTTAAGCCTACCTTTTCATTCACCTGCGACTGGTTGATACCGTCAAGGTCATACTCTACCGGATCTTCACACGTCATTATGTTGGTGGACGTGGTTTTAAGGAAATTGAGTGCAGCGTAGAGTGTTGTCGTCTTACCGCTGCCCGTTGGTCCCGTTACCAGCACAATTCCATGGGGTTTCGCCACCATGTCCTTAAAAAGCTTGGCATTGTGCCTGGAAAATCCAAGTTCATTGATAGATCGCAGTGCAGCTGCCCTATCTAGAATGCGCATAACAATGCGCTGGCCATGGTGATTGGGCAGCACCGATACCCGCATATCGATAATCCGTCCATCGACGGTAATCGTCATCCGTCCATCCTGGGGAACGCGGTACTCCACAATATCGAGTTCACTCAAGATTTTAATGCGTGCAGTAACACCCGCCCTCAGCTGTTTTGGTATTGTATGCACCACACGCAGTTCTCCATCAATCCTATACCGCACGTCTAGCCCGTGGGCGCGTGGTTCAACATGTATATCGCTAGCATGAGCAATAACGGCAGCAGCAAGGATCTGGTTAACAAGGTTCACAACAGGTCGCGATTCTGCTTCATTGCGCGCAGATTCCTGTTTGTTGGAACTATCTGCATCACTTCCCATCTCGTCTATTGCATCTGCAACCAGGCGGTCAACTACTCCACCGTGCTGTCCATATGCCTCTTCAATTGCGACTTTTAACAGCCGTGCGTCTGCAAGTGCAGGCTCCACTCTCATCTTGCAAAGGTTCCTAACAAGATCAAGGACTTCCAGGTCATCTGTATCCTGCATCGCCAGTATCAGCCTCCCAGCGCGTATTGCGACTGGAAAGACCTGATACCGCCTGCACACCGTTGCCTGCACCATTCCTGAGATAATAGGATCAACTCGGTCCCGGCCAATGTGCCAGGCACTTACGCCTTTCTGCATAGCAATGACAAGTAAAAGCTGCTCTGGAGTAATGGCGCCGTGAGATACGAGGATCTGCCCTAATGGTTCGCGCCGCTCCAACTGCTGTTCTAGTGCATCTTGCAACTGCTCAGGGGAAATAAGCTTCTGAGCGACCAGTAACTCGCCAAGTCTATACCGCTGTTTATTCATTGATTTTCACCCTTTACACTGTTGGATCTAACCATAGTTTAGTGGCCCAAACTTTAATTTAACATTCCGTATACCCATATACCAATCCACATTATGGTGTTATTTGGTTCATACTTCAATGGTTTTTACACGATAATTTCACATTGTTTTAGAATAATATAAATTACCGCACGCGGCAAACGCAAATGACAGTTCGCACCTAACATGACACATTGCTGCCAATGCTTATTTGACTCCGTTAGCGATCAGTGGCATATATCCACTTCTACTTTGAGGTTACAATATGGGGATGTTTGTAAATTTGGCAGTATTTAGCGCAGTTGATAGGCACACGGGTCTTGACAATAGACGCAAACCGTGTATAATGTTAGTACGATTACACGATTAATCTAAGGTGATTAATCGGTTAATTAGTCTACTTGGCTCCGCATAACAGGCATGGTTTATGGCGAGAAGCTCTACAATCAAAGACATCGCGGTGCGCGTGGGAGTTAGCACTGCCACGGTATCTGCAGTGCTTGGAAACAACCAAGCCGGCACTATTCGCGTGTCTCCGGCGACGAGAGCGCGGATAACCGAGGCCGCTCATGAGCTTGCGTATCGGCCAAACAGTGTTGCCAGGTCTCTTCGAAACCGGCGAACCAACATAATCGGGTTGTACACTGCTCACGGGTACCTTAACCCGTACGTTTCATTCACCGCGCAGCTAGTGGGGGGCTTACACAAGGGTTGTGATGAACATGGACTCGATTTACTGCTGCACTGTTTTCACGCCAACCGGGCAGTAGAAACCGTTGTCTCCGAACTAGCCGATGGGCAGATTGATGGGTTGATACTGTATACGTCTGCTGACGATCCATTGATTGAGAAGCTACAATTGACTAATCTGCCAGTAGTGGCAGTTGTCGACGCGATAGAAGGTCTGCCATCGGTGGTAGTGGATGATGCTGGCGGCATGCGCAAACTTGCAAACTACCTTTGGAGCAAAGGTCACAAACACGTATGGTTTCGCATGTCTTCCATTGAGTTGGCATCGGTGACTGTACGATTCGCGGCGTTCAACGATGAGGCAACAAAGCTGGGCATGGTCGTTGAAGTTAGTGAACAGCCGCACACGCATCAACAGCCAACTCCGGAGGAGCTGGACTGGATGACACGAACACGAGCCGGCCGACCTACGGCCGCAGTATGTTGGAACGACCTAACGGCATACCACCTGCTTGAGTATTGCAGAGTTAGGGGAATTCGGGTACCTGAAGACATAGCGATAACGGGGTTCGACGACTTACCCTCGTCGGTGCCTGGCATCTGGAAACTTACCACCATACATGCGCCGTGGGTAGAGGTTGTGCAAGCCTCCGTTCCGCTGCTTATGCAGCGCGTTCATGGTGTGGAAATACCGGAGATAACTACGTTACCAGTAGAATTGGTGGAAGGCCACACTGCATAATTAATTGCAGAGAACACACGTGTGAATTGCATTAAATAGAGGAGATATCATATGGTGACCGTGCAGATTAAGCCTAAACGTGGGTTTACGCTGATTGAACTTTTGGTCGTAATCGCAATTATTGCTATCCTAGCAGCAATCCTCTTTCCCGTCTTTGCACAGGCAAGGGAGAAGGCGAGACAGGCAACGTGCTCATCCAACCTTAAGCAGATTGGCCTCGCACTCATGATGTACACACAGGACTATGATGAGACGTACCCGGAGGCAATCTTTAACGCTCGCTCAGGCTGGTACCTGTGGTCTAGTGCACTCTGTATCCAACCGTACCTAAAAAGCACTCAAGTTTATCAGTGCCCAGATGACCAATTTGTTCATCAAACTTACCAGCAGTTTAGGTTGCCATCCAACCGTCCGCCTGTAGGGATGTCGTACTTACCGAACGCCATCGCGCCAGAGTACGGTATGTTTGGGGTGTCAAACCCTCAGGGCCTCTTTTCTTACGGTGGTTACGCTGGTGGTGCACGAGCAGCAGTAACCCAGGCATCGATCGCCTATCCATCCAACCTCTTCGCCTTGCTTGAGGGATATCGGGAATGGTACGGTAACTGGTGGGGTTGCAATCCTTGGCTTAACAATGAAGTTGACTGGTGCTACAACTGGAGTCAGTTCCATGGTGGAATCACTCAGGAGTGGCAAATCGATGCCTTTACATGGTGGAAGTCGAAGTCGCTGCTCAACGCATGGCGCAAACATGGCGGAGGTTCTAATGTTCTTTATGCCGATACCCATGTAAAATGGATACGCCCAAGCGCAATGCTGGGTCCCAATCTCACCCCAATAGCACAGAACTGGATCGTAGACGCGCCGTAATAAATTGGGCGAGGCATTCCTAACTGAATGTCTCGCCCGCTTTAGCAGGAGTATTTTAATGACATTGAAAGTGTGTCGGGCGGCATGCACCCTCACTGTATTTATACTTGGCGCATCCCTTGTGGGATGCAGTCACCATAGTGAATATTCACCAGCCCAACAACAAACCCTTACTAGGTTTCAGCAGATTGCTAAGCAGTCTGGTGGCGACTGGAACAAGGTATCTCTCAAGGATCAGCAGTGGCTGATAAACGGGCCGGGCGGCGGTAGCGAACAGAACGCTCGCATGATGCTGAGCAATTTTGGTGCGGGACCACAGAAGGCAACACCCAGCGGTCCTCCTCAACAGTAGTGGACGCTTCCTCTCAGTGAAAAGTCTACAGATTTTCCACTGAGAGCCAAAATAGTTGCTCACATTTTCTACTATTTTGGCAAAATGACGAAAATAGTCACGGATAACTGAACAATCGAAAGCGCTCTGTGGTACTGTGCATCAATATCTGTTGATTTATTGCAATACGACAGGAGAGATACATGAAGTTGAGCAGAACCTGGTCGCTTGTTGTCCTGAGTGCGGTCGTTTCAAACCTGCTGTGTTCCGCGGGACACGCGTCGCCACCTCCTGGAAGAGGTTACATTCCTGTATTTGATGACGAATTCACAGGCACGACGCTGAGTTCAAGCTGGTGGAACTACAACTACCCCTGGGGAACTTACCATAACGGTGAAGCAAACATGGATCCCTCAGAAGCGTTTGTGAATAATGGTCTGACGCTACAGGCAGAAAATCGGCGAACGATCTGGAACCCCTGGGGATACTGGAGCAACGATTTTAACAAGTATATACCGCTCGATTATACTAGCGGTACCATCAACACGAACGGTAAAGAATCCTGGCACTACGGTTATTTTGAGGGCCGATTCAAAATGCCGTCCGCCGTCTCAACTTGGCCGGCATTCTGGATGCTGCAAAACGGGTGGCCACCAGAACTGGATATTTTCGAGGTACAGAACAGTCGGTACAACGACTACTATACTTACCACTATAGCAGTAATAATGGCCCTACCTCGTTCGGTGGTGTTTATTCATCCGGCGGAGATTTAAGCGCAGGTTGGCACACCTACGGATTTGAGTGGACCCCCAACCACCTCAACTATTATGTAGATGACGACCTTGTTCAGAGCTTTTACGACCCAGGTGCCATCGCCCAAATGAATAACATGTATTTCCTCATAGACCTGCAGGTGGGTGGGTGGGCTCCGAATCCAAATCCGGCAGATTATCCGCAACAGCTAAAATGCCAGTGGGTTAGGGCGTGGCAAATTGGCGGCCCGCCTAGTGGCAACTACCGGCTGGCCCCAATGAGTGATCCCGGCAAATCGTTGGACGTTGCTGGTTATAATCAGGGAAACGGCGCCAGCCTTGATTTATGGCCGGCAACCTATGGCGAAAACGAGATTTTCAGTCTGCTGCGTCAAAATGACGGTTCTTACAACATTAAGGCATATCCCGACTGGAGCTGGGACAACCTGATTCTGGATGTACCAGGCTGGAATACGGCGAACGGTACCTCTATGGACGTTTGGAACGGCGGGAGCGGAGATAATCAACGTTACTACCTCACGGACGAGGGTAATCATAATTGGCGTATCACACCCAAAATCGCCACGGGCAAGGCTGTAGAGGTCAATTACAATGCGGGAACAGTAGACCTGTGGGATTACTGGGGTGGTTCCAACCAGCTTTGGCTGCTCGATCCACCTTTGGGACCTATGACTCTGAGCAGTATAGTAGCAACCAACGTGAGTGACTCCACAGCCACTATCAATTGGACCAGTTCGTACCCAGCGACATCGGAGGTAGATTACGGCCTGACAACCGCATATTCCTACCAGGTAACAGATCCTGCTACATTGCAAGGCCACTCTATTGAGCTATCCGGCCTTGAGCCTGGTGCGGAGTACCACTATCGGGTAGTTTCTACAGATATGTACGGCGAACGGATATCGAGCGGCGATCAGCTCCTCTCTGTGCAGTGGTCGAACTTGCCGCGTGTTGAGATCACCTCAACCAGCGTATCGCGCCTTAGTTCTCAGGCCATTCAGGTGATGGTTAAATTGGCTAACGTTGGAACTGCCGACGCTACTAACCTGCACATTTTAAAGTCCTTTCTCGGCGGAAAGCCCGTGCAATCCATCTCTCCATCTGGTCCAAATACGTTGCCTAGGGGACAGAACATGACGTTTACATTAGTGTTCCCGCCGCTTCCTGGTGGTACCAAAGCTGCGTTAA